>JBBTVU010000036.1:0-1375 GCA_038063115.1 Patescibacteria group bacterium
TAGCTAAAACCCTTAATAAACCGGCTGGGACAATAAGGGTTATGCTGCACAGGGGGCTGAAAGACCTGAAAAAATTGATAAAAGAATCTTAATTTTGTAACAAAATAGGCTATTTTACGTCATAATAATATGCTGACAGAGAAAGAGTTAATTTCTAAACTTCAGACTCTGAAAGATATCAAGCCCAGACAAGACTGGGTCTTTTCGCTTAAATCTGAAATCTTAAATCCGAAGTCCGAAACAAATCCAAAATTTTTGAATTTCGAATTTCTTATTTCGAATTTCTTTTCGCAGAAAAGCTTGGCATATTCTTTTGCAACACTGCTTTTAGTTATGATTGGAATGTTCGGTTTTGCCCAATATACCAAGCCCGGAGATTTATTATTTGCGGTAAAAAAGGTTACAGAGCAATCGCAGGCAGCCTTGTCTGGACAGACAGTTTTAAGGCAGGATGTTGCTAATTTAACTAACAGAATAAATGATTTGGCGCAGGTTACAAAAGAAGGCAGAACAGCAAATATACCCTCGGCAATAAACGAAGTAAGACAGAGCGTAACTAAAGTAACAGAAAGCTTGAAAGCTAACCTGATAAAAGATCCGCAATCGGCAAAAGATTTGGCAGTTGAGGTTCAAAAAATAAAGCAATTGCAAACTTTGGCTGATTTGACGGGCACTCCGGAAATAAAGAGCTTAAATAATGCCTTGGCTATTTTAGCGCAAAACGAAATTACTGATTTAGAAAAAATAACTTTGACAGAAGACCAGCAAGAAATTTTGAAAAATGTAAAAGATTTGTATGAGAAGGGCGATTATGCGACGGCCCTTGAAAAAATATTAACAATCAATAACTAAATTTAAAATTTGACAAGTCGTTATCTGGTTAAATAGTTCGCGGCGAGGTTTAATAAGATGGGTTCGTTGTTAGTACGTAAAACCGCGAAATCACCGAATTAAATGCTCGCTCAAAGCGGGCGCTCTGCATAAACAGAGGTTTAAACAGATAAATAGGTCGATCGACGAGAAATAAAAACAATACAAACTTAAACACAAAATACACACAAAAAAATGAGTATAAAAAGAACAATTATCACAACCATAGTTTCTTTAGCTGTGGTTGCAATGGTTGCTCCATTATCTGCTAGCGCAGTTACTATTGCAGAATTACAAGCCCAGATTAATGCGCTGTTAGCCCAATTGCAACTTTTGCAAGGCCAAACAACGCCATCGCCATCGCCATCTGGAAATGTTCCTGCAGCATGCGCTGGAGTTACATTTACCCGCAATTTGACAACTGGATCTACAGGTTCAGATGTAAAATGCTTACAAGCAGTTTTGAACATGTCAGCTGGAACTCAAGTTGCAGTAACAGGAGCAG
>JBBTVU010000037.1:0-5863 GCA_038063115.1 Patescibacteria group bacterium
TGTAAAAAATTTAGTGATTGACGCGATTATGTTTTTGAATCCGTTGAGCAGTCCAGCCGGGGACAGTACTGTGGTTCGGACTACAGGACTGGGATTTAAACTTTCGCAGTCCACTTTTTCTGTTTCGTTTGACGACACCGTAACCATTTTACCGGTGTCTGTTTCTTGTTCTGTGATAGTTGGAGCCGGGGTATCGTAAGTAACCTGAACATAGTCGTCGACGCCCGACGTCGACGGAACTTCTAGAGGCCCGCCCTCCGCGGGAACTGAGGGCTCTATCGGTTCTGGCGGAGTTTGTGAAATCTCGGGCGAGATTACATCGGGTTCTTGTTTGTCTTTTGTTTCTTGTTTTTCTTCTTTCGTTGCCTCGCCCTGAGCTTGCCGAAGGGTTTCTTTTGTATCTTTGTCTTTTGTTTTATCTTCCGTTGTGGCTACGATCGTAGTCACAGAGGAAGATGGTATTTCAACTGCTTGGTTAGAAAGATCCACTATTATTGTGTTTTGTATTTCTGTTGTTGGAAGCTGGACTTGCGCTGAGCCCGCCGAAGTGTCGACCGGAGGCGGAGCAATCTGTTCTGCAATTTGCTCTACTGCATCAATAACCGCGCTTTCCAAGTCAGCCAAAAAATAACTATTAACAGCGCTCAATACCCTAAACACCAACTCCTTAGCTTCCATCAAGCCCGCTGTGTTGGTGGACTTAAAATTTATGCCTGCTAAATCAAGATTAAACCTGCCTGCTAATTGCTTTCTGTCTTGCGTGGTGAGCTGGGCGGCTGGGTTAAGAACGACGGCGTTGGTAATTTGCTCTGCTTGTTGTTTTGAGATTACGGATACTTTAATATGTTTGGCATTCTTGGGAATTATGAGGAGTTTTTGATTTTCCGTAATGTCTGATTTTTCTATGAGCTTGGTCCACTGAATCGCCGGGCTATTTTTTCCCGCTACTGCCGCTGTGAGTTGTTTGGTGTTGATTGATTGGTGGTTGATTAGCTGCGCTGTGTTTAGTTTTTGCGGCGGGAAGACAATTGTTTGTATGGCGATGGCAAAAAATAAAAACACTGCAAACACAAAAATTCCCTGCGCCGCAAAAGCGGGCTTGAACGCCAAGGGATATTTTGTGTCTTTCAATATTGTGACTTCTCTGCTTAGAATTTCTGCAATTTGCTTTTTGTTTTCAAAAATAATCTGCCGTACGATTATTCTAATGTTCTTGGGAATTCCAAAGCTTGTCTGAAGATTTTTAAAATATCCGTTGCATAATTCTTCTGTTTTAGCTTTCAGATCGGCTTTTACTTCTCTAAAATAATTATCTGCAACTAAAGATTGTTTCGCGAGGCTGTCTATACTGTATGCGCAGGTAAGCGTATTTTTTAGTTTTGCTGCTTTTTTTCCGAGACTGCGGGAAACACTTTTGAAATACTTTGAAATTGTTTTGTGAAACGCAAAAAATCTCTGTGTTATGTTAACAGAAAATATCTTCCTTGATACTCTTTTTTTAGGAAATTCTTTCTTCACAAAATATCTATTAAAATATTCTTTAATTTTAACATGAATATTTAAACAAAAAAACCAGCCAAAGCTGGGTCAAGTGTGGATAACTTTTTGATGCGCCGTCCCGCTTCAATTTTCTCTGTTGCCGCTTTTTTTGTTCTAATAATAGTCTCTGACTTTTTTAAGCTCTCCGTGTTTTCGCAATTTTTCCAAAGCTTTTGCCTGAATTTGCCTAATTCTTTCCCGTGTTACCCCGAACTCCTCGCCTGTTTCTTCCAAGGTGTGCATCACCCCGTCTTCCAAGCCAAATCTCATTCCCAAAATTTTTAATTCTCTTGGAGTCAAATCGCTTGAAATTTCCTTTAATCTGTCTTTCAAAAGTTTTCTAGCGGCTTCAGTGTTTGGCGCAATAGATTTATCATCTTTTATAAATTCCGCCAAAACGCTGTCCTGTTTGTCTTTATCTTCTCCAACCGGCGTTTCCAAAGAAACTGCTTTCTGGGCAATTTTTCTTATGTGGTGCACTTTTTCAACGTCTAGGCCCATTTCAGCCGCAATATCTTCTGCCAGCGGTTCTCGCCCAAGTTCCTGCAATAAATTTTTTCTTACTTTTGTGTATTTTGAAATTGTTTCAATCATGTGCACAGGAATTCTGATTGTCCTTGCCTGATCTGCCAAAGCTCTTGTAATAGACTGCCTAATCCACCAAGTCGCGTAAGTTGAAAATTTATAGCCTTTTCTCCAATCAAATTTTTTAACAGCCTTAAACAAGCCCAAATTTCCTTCCTGAATTAAATCAAGCAAAGTTAAATTTGGCGAGCGTCCAACATATTTTTTTGCAATAGAAACAACCAGCCTCAAGTTAGCTAAAGCCAATTTATTTTTTGCTTCCTCGTCATCCATTTCAATCTTTTTAGCCAACTCTTTTTCTTCTCTTGCCGTTAAAAAGGCTGACTTGCCTATTTCTTTTAAATACATCTGAATTGGGTCAATTTTTCCTAAAATGGGTTTTTTGCCTTTCTTTTCTTTTTTAGTTTTTACTTCTAAAAATTCTTGCATTTCTTTCACCTGCACTCCCTTTTCTTTAAAAGAATCGTAAATTTTTTCAAGCCCTTCAATGTCCCTTTCTATGTTGGGACAGGCATACAAAATTTCCGAAGTTGTAACAAAACCCCGCTCCTCGCCTTTTTTCAAAAGTGCTTCTATTTGTTTTGGGTCTATAACAGATTTTTTAACTCTTGTTATTTTTTTTGACTTGCCTCGCCGTAGTTTTTTACGAAGGCGGGTTTTTTTATTTTTTTTCATGATGTAATTCTTTTGCTTTTTTATCGAACTCTTTTAAATATTCTTCTCGCTGATTTAAATCATCTTTTATAACGCCCGAGAGTCTGCCTAATTCGTTTTTCAATTCTAGCCTTTTTAGCTGAAAAAGGCAAAGTTCTAACTCTTTGGCGCCGTCATCTTCAAACTCTTCCTCATCTGCAAAAAAACAAGTTTTTGAAATATTTTGGTATTCTTCTGACTTTGAAATATCAGCAAAAACAGCTTTTAATTTTTCTTCTGCGCCAGAATCTTCTGATGCAAAAATAGGGGCAACGGATTTATTCAAATTTTCTAAAAAATTTTTGTTATTTTCAGAAAACAAGCAGAAATCACTCTCTTTTATTAAGTTAGAACAATAAGGGTTTTTAAAAATTAAGGAAATAATTTTATCTTCCAAAAGTTTTTTTCTGCCACCGGCCGCCGGAGTTTTAACGAAGACGGGTTGGCTTATATTTTCAAGCTTAACACCTTTCAATTCTTCAATAATGGCCTCGTCCCTAATATCTAATTTTTGCGATAATTTTTGTATCCAGTGCGATTGCTCAATTTTATTCTGAATTCTTTTTATAGCCGGCAAAATTATCCTGCCAATTTGTTTTTTCCCCTCTGGAGCATTTTTATCGAATGCGGAAAAAGCAGAGTCAAAATAATAATCCATTATTGATCTTGCTTTTTGAACAGAATCTTCCCAATTTTTTGGATTTTCTAAAATAATTTCTGCGGGATCCTTTGCTCCAGAATAAGTATCTGTAACTTTAATATTAAAACCCGCAGTTTCTGCCAAATTTATTCCCCTTTTGGTTGCGGTATCTCCGGCTAAATCCATGTCAAAGGCTAAAATTAAATTATCAGAATATCGCTTTAATAAATTCAAATGCCTATGAGTTAGCGCGGTTCCAGAAACCGCCACAGTGTTTTCAAATCCTGCTTGATGACACATTATAGCGTCGGTGTAACCCTCTGTCAAAACACAATGATTTTTTTTTCTTATAGAAATCTTTGCAAAATTTATTCCGTAAAGAATATTGCTTTTGTCATATAAAATTGTTTGCGGAGTATTTATATATTTTGCCCCGACAAAAGCTTCTGCATTTTGACGGGCAGACGTTTCTTTGAAAATTCTGGCTCCAAAGCCCACCGCCTGAGAGTTTGAATCAAAAATAGGAAAAATAATTCTACCTCTAAATCTGTCGTAAGGATCGTTACCTTTTTCTGATTTCACAGCCAGCCCTGCTTTTACAATTTCTTCTCTTTGGTAGCCCCTGCTAACCAAAAAATCTGAAAGCCCCTGCCAAGTGTCCGGCGAATAGCCCAATCTCCATTTTTTAATGCTCTCTTCTGTAATACCCCTTTTTAACAAATACTCTTTTGCCTCTTTGCCGACAGCGCTTGCCTCTAACTGCTTTTCAAAAAAAGAACTTGCTAAATTGCAAATTTCATACAGTCTTTTTCTTTCACTTATTATCTGGGGATTTTCCCTTTTTAATTCTACTCCAGCTTTTGCCGCTAAAATTCTTAACGCGTCGCCAAACTCTACCCCTTCAATTTTTTTTACAAATTCAAAAATATCGCCGGCAACCGAACACCCAAAACATTTAAACATCTGCCTTGCAGGACTTACAAAAAATGACGGCCCTTTTTCAGAATGAAACGGGCAAATGCCCCGGTAATTTACGCCAGTTTTGGTGAGTTTTATGTAACCGCCGACAACATCAAGAATGTTTAACTTGTTTTTAATTTCCTCAATTTGAGAGTCTTGCATCGTTGTTTATCTTACCACTCTGGGCTCAATAAATGCAAATGCAAATGGTCAACAAGCTGGCCACCTTCCCTGCCAACATTAAAAAGTAATTTATATCCCTCAAGATTTTTTTCTTTTGCTATTTGTTGCGCCGACAAAATTAATTCCCCAACCAATTCTTTATCAATCGCTTGCAAATGTTTTACAGACTCAATATGTTTTTTAGGAACAATTAAAATGTGAACTTTTGCTTTTGGATTTATATCGTTAAAAGCAATAATTTTATCGTTCTCAAAAATTTTCACAGACGGAATTTCTCCAAAAATAATTTTACAGAAAATACAATCGCCCATATTAAGTAAGCGAGGCAAATATTTTTTTTCGAAGCTCTACGTGCGAAGCGAGTATGCGCGGAGAAAAAAATTTATTTGCCGAGCGTAATTTTACCTGACCTTATAAGTTAAAGATACTGTTGACGTAACCTCTTGTTCGCCAGCCTGTATGTCTGGAGCAGCGCTGGCTGCTTTTGACAATACAGTCTCTCCCATTACGTATGGAATTGGGTAATTATTATACGAGCTTTCTTGCACATCAATAACTTTACCAAGTTTTAACCCAGAATTTTTTGCCATTTCAGCTGCCTTTTGCTTTGCTTGCTCAATTGCTTTTGCCCTTGCTTCAACTTTTGCTGTTTCTGGGTCATCAACCGTAATTTGCAAATTACCAACATTATTCGCTCCGTTTACTGTTGCGGCATCTAACACGCTGCTTATTTTATCAAAATTTCTAACTTTTACTGTTATTTGCTGATCTAAAGAATAACCTGTCAAATTGTTTCCGCTTCTTTCTGTGTAATTATAAACCGGGTATAAATTATAGGCTGTAGTTTGAATATCTTTTGCTTCTATTCCCAAATCTTTTACCGCCTTAATAATGACATTCATCTTTTCATTATTTTTATTCACGGCATCATCGCTCTTTTTTGCTTCGGTTTTTACTCCAAGAGCAATTATGGCAACATCGGGCTTAACAAATACTTTGCCTTCTCCCGATACAACAATTGTTTTTATGTCTTGATTTGGCAAAACTGCAAACGTATAAAAACCCATATCTAAAACTAAATATCCAACTACTCCAATAACTATGGCTAAAATTAAATAATACAATCTGTTTGATAAATCGAATTTTTTAACCTGCACTGAGTCGTTAGACGAATGTGTTTCTTCTTGCATATTTTTATTGAGCATACACGATTTTCTACGATCGTAGAAATTTGTGAACACTCGACTAATTATTACTCCGTGG
>JBBTVU010000038.1:0-8713 GCA_038063115.1 Patescibacteria group bacterium
TATTTGCCTAATTGCACCGCTATTTTTCGATGCCATTTTTTTATTGTTTGTTGTTAATTTTTAACAATTCGTCAATTTTTTGCTTGTCAAAACCAATAATTACTTGTCCGTCTATATCAACAACCGGAACTCCCATTTGGCCGGAGTCTTTTATCATTTTGTCTAGCTCTTTTTCATCTTTTGAAACATCAATATTTATAAATTCAATATTGTGTTTGCTAAAATAACTTTTTAGTGTTTTGCAATAAACGCAACTCGGCGTTGAATAAAGTTTAACCATGTTATTGGGCTGGCGCGCAATTTGCGCCGTTAGCGCCGGAATTTCCCGAAGACCCTGAGCTTCCTGAATTGGCATAGGTTTCCGAAAAACTGGCAGCGGCCTCGGCTGTATTTAATGTTTTTGAGCAATATCCGGGTTCAGAATTAAATGCCGCACAGGCAATTATTTTCAGCGCTTGCGAAGATCTTCCGCCAAAATCAAATTCAGAAATTTGGCTATCTCCTAAAATAAGCGTAGGTGAACCTTGGATATTATATTTTGTATTCAAATCAAAATCTTTTTTTGCGTAAGCCACACCCCTGTTTGTGTCAGAAATACATGAATTCATTTGTGTAGAATTTATTCCGGTTGATTTTTCACACCCAGCTGTATCGCCTGTCTTCATTTGGCAGGAAACATAATTCCAATATTTTGCTGGCTGTTCTTCTCTAACGCAAATCTGCCTCAAATTTTCTTTCGCCTCGGCTTCTCCATGCATGGCAGTAATGGTATTTCCTGAAACAGACCCCATATATCTTACTTTCATATTCTTTGCCAGCTCAGGAATATTTTGTATAACATCGGCCATTACTCTTTGCATTTGCAAACCAAAAGGACATCTGCTCACAACATACGCCTCAATAATTGGACTGTCTGATTTTTTTAGATTTGCTTTTGCTTCTTCTATGTTTTTTGGAGATGGCTGATTGTTTTGGCCTGGCTGTTGTGCGGCGGCCGTGGAACCAGATTCCATGGTAAAGGCTTGCGGAAACAAAAGCTTTCCGTCTTTTGTGGCATATGAATCATATTCAGTAGTTCCAATTTTAATTTTTACTTTTACCACTCCAGACTCTTCAGAAATGCCGACAAGCTCAGCCTGCGCTCCGCCTGATAAAACGCTTTTATTCAAATAATCCAAAGATTTTTTGGCTATTTCGTCGTTAGACAAGCTAGCTCCTAATTTTAAAAACGGAAGCTGATTTGGATTTTGGCTCGCATAAATTAAAAATCCGGTGATGATAATACCAACTGCTGCAACCCCTAAAAGAACTGTATTTTTATTCAAATTCATTTTAAACATATAATTTATTTTTTGCTAATTAATAATAATTTTAACAATACTCTATTATATTATAAAAAATTTTTTACGCAAGACCAAGCTTTTTGTACTGTTTTCCGTCAAACTTATATTCTAATAATCCGGCAAACGGCAATTCTAAATTTATTATGTCTTCGTCTGAAATATTCTCAACGTATTTTACTATTGCCCGCAAACTGTTATGCGAGGCCACTATTAAAACATTTTTTTGGGACTTCAAATCTTTTTCAATATATCTTTTAAAAAATAGTGTTGTCCTGTTGAACACATCTTTTTCGCTTTCCCCGCCTGGCGGAGCAAGTTTATAGCTTCTTCTCCACGCATGCACCATTGGCTCTCCATATTTTTCAGCAACCTGTTTTTTGTTCAGCCCCTGTAATTTTCCATAATATCTTTCATTTAAGGCTTCTGTCACATAAGCTGGCACGTCATTTTCAGAAATATCCGTGTAGTTTCCCCACTTTTGCATTTTTCCGCCGTCTAAATGTATAAAAAAGGGGTATTTTACATCTATTGCTTCAAAAATTCTTGCCACCGTATCTTGGTTGCGAAACAACGGAGATGTATAAACAACATCTATTTTGTTTTCAAAAACTTTTCCGGCCAGTTCAATTGCCTTTATTGATTCTTTTTTTGCAATTGGGCCGTCGGTCCAGCCGGCGAACCTGTCGTCTTCGTTCCACTGCGACTTTAAATGCCTAAGTAAAAATAATTTAGCCATAAAATTTTGCGAGGCAATAAACTTTTTGCAGGCCTCAGGACACGCAGTGCCTGATAGCCGGATAAAAAGTTTGTTGCCGAACGAAAATTTAAATTTCTCTTTCTATTTCCAGAAGTCTCTTATATTTTACTATTCTTTCCTCTTTTGCGGGAGACCCCGATTTTATGTAATCTGTGGATAACCCAACTGTTAAATCTGCAATAAAACTATCCGTAGTTTCGCCACTGCGGTGGCTCACTATTGTTTTCCAACCAAATGATTTTGCTAAACTGCAGGCCTCTATTGTTTCTGAAACCGTTCCAATCTGATTTAATTTTAAAATAACCCCATTGCACGCTTTTTTATTATATGCTTCTTTCATTCTTTTTATATTTGTAGTAGTTAAATCGTCTCCAATGATTGAAATTTTGTTACCAATTTGTCGCACAATGAACTCAAAACCATTCCAGTCTTCTTCGTCAAACGGATCTTCAACAGAAATTATCGGAAATCTATCTGCTAAATCTTCATAAAATTTTAAAAGTTCTTCCCGCGAAAATTCTCTGCCATCTAAAACATATTTTCCTCCTGAGCCTGCCGAAGGATTATAAAATTCCGAAGCCGCGCAGTCCAAGGCAATTTTGCAGTCATTTTCTCCTATTGCGCCTTTCAACAGAAACAAAGCCTGCTCTGTTTTAGAAATTTTGGGAGCGAATCCCCCTTCGTCTCCCAACCCCACCTGCCCTGAGCTCCTGCCCTGAGCAGAGTCGAAGGGCGCCGAAGAGTAGTTTTTTTCAATATTTTCTTTTAAATTATTAAATACTTTGTTGCAAATAACCAAATTTTCAGCAAAACTATCTTTTTGTGGAACAATCATAAATTCCTGAATTGCCAAATGCCCTTCGGCTTCGCTCAGGGTCCTTCGGACATGCCGCCCTCCTTCCAAAATATTAAACATCGCCAACGGAATTTTTAGCGGAGAACGGGTCTCCGCCAATTCTGCGATATGGCTATACAACGGCATCTTCTTCACACCAGCTCCCGCCCGACACACAGCCAAAGAAACAGCTAAAATTGCATTAGCTCCAAGTTTTGACTTATTTTCCGTTCCGTCCAGTTTAATCATTAACTCATCAATTTCCTTTTGATTTACTGGGTTTTTGCCTTTTAATTTTGGCGCAATAATCTCATTAACATTTTTAGTAGCCCTACTCACGCCTTTTCCATCTGCATCTCTCAATTCCAGCGCCTCATTTTTCCCGATTGATACCCCGCTCGGGCAAGAAGCAATAAAACTATTCCCGCCCTGCCTGCCGGCAGGCAGGGCTGTTTCCAGTTCAACTTCAACAGTCGGATTCCCTCTTGAATCCTTAATTTCCCTCGCAATTATACTTTTTATTTTACTCATTTTTTAATGCCCGCTATATTTTTTTATTGATTTATTTATTCTTTTTTGCTCTACATCTTCCCTTTCTTTTCGACACCATTCTAAATATTCCGACCTTTTTGGCAGGGACATTTTGCTAAGTTTTTCTAACCATTCTTCTTGTCTTATTAGGGCTTCCTGCATTAATTCTTTTTTTGCTTGTCTGCCTCGGCTATCATGTCAGCTGCACTTTTTCCTTTTAGTGTTTCGGATTGTTCAGCCTCATAAATTTCGTCTAATTTCCTTCTTGCTTCTTCAATTTTTTCTGAATTTTCTTCTTCTTTAGTCTCGCCTGCACAAGCGCTAATTTCTCCTTTCGTTCTTTTTCCAAATTCTTCTCCTGCAAGTTATTCAGCAAGTTGTTCCGGCGTCATTTTTACTCGCTCTTCTTCTTTAAATTTTTCAAGTAATTCATTTACGCATGACCAATTTTTTTGGTTATTCTCCCATATTTTTTAAAAAATTACATCGCTTCGCACATCTACTCATTGGTGCGTAGATGCAAAACTATTTTATTTATTTTTAAATTTCTTTGAGTGTTCTAACGATGGCGTAAAAAGCAATGCTTCTTTTTCTAATTCTTTGTCGTCTTCTTCTAACTTTTCTATAGTCGCATCAAGCAGATTATTTAAAAGAAAATACGCGGGATACGCCTTTTTCGCCGAAGCCAGCGGTGACATATTTGTTTTTTCTTTTTCTTCTTTTTTAATTCTTCTCAATCTTCGCTTTCTATTTTTAATAAGCCTCTCAACAATAATTCTATAACCATTATCATCTTGCTGCAAACTTTTTTGAACGCTTGTAATTTTATTGCTGCCAACGCCTAACATTTTTATTATTTGGTCGTAATTATAATTAGCAGAAAGAAGTACGGCTATTTCTATCCGCCTCATCAGCATTGCTATTTCTTCGGCGCTCAACAAACTTTTTAAAAATAAACGGACTTCGTTTCTATCTTTTAATGAATCTATTGTATCATAAAATTCACCAATCATTTGAATCCTGTTTTGTTTTGGCAAACTATTTAAATGAAATATAGGCATATTTTTTACTACTACTACTACTACTACTACTACGCGTAGTAGCGTAGTAGCGTTTACTGTTTTAACTCATTTTTAATTTATTTCATTTTTTGGCTTTTTGGATATATTCGTAAGCAGAAAGAGCGGCTTTAGCTCCCTCTCCGCAAGAAATTATTATCTGCTTATATTTTCCTTTATTCGCGTCTCCGGCAGAAAACAAGCCGGCAGTTTTTGTTTCAAGATTTTCTAAATTAAAAATTATTTCTCCTCTTTCAGTTAAATCGATTAAACCGTTTAAAAATGCGGTTTCCGGCGCGTAACCAATTTCAACAAAAACTCCAGACACCTCCAATTTTTCTTGGCCTTTTAAAGTTTCGTAAATTATTTCCTTTACAAAATTATCTCCTGCAATTTTTTTAACCTTGACGTTTGTGATAATTTTTACTTTGCCAGATTTCATTACCAAATCTTGATTTTCTTTGTCTGCTCTTGGAACTGGCTCAGATTCTAAAATAAAAATTTCTTTTACATAATTAGATAAAAATAAAGCTGTTTCAAATCCTGAATTTCCTCCGCCCGCAACCGCAACTGTTTTACCGCGAAAAATTGGGCCGTCGCACAGTGCGCAATAACTTACGCCTTTGCCTGCAAACTCTTTTTCGCCTTCAACTCCAAGTTTTTTGGGTTCGGCGCCCGATGTTGCAATAACTGCCAGCGATTCATAATTAGCTCCCGTTTCTGTTGCAATCAAAAATTTATTTTCTTCTTTTTTTATTGAAATAACGCTGTCAAAAACAGTCTCAACTTTATTTTCTTCCAATTGCGCCAGCAGCCTAGCAATTAAATCCTGACCTGAAATTTTGCTAAATCCGGGATAATTTTCAATATCAACTGATTTTTTGCCAAGCTGGCCGCCCATATCTCTTGAAATAACAAGAAGATTCAATTTCTGCCTAGCCGCATAGATAGCCGCAGAAATTCCAGCCGGACCGGCGCCAATAATAATTAAGTCGTAAATCATTTATTTAATTGTTTTTATAAATTCTTTTAAATCTTTCCCAAAACGCGGGTCTTTTAGGGCAAAATATAAAAATGATTTCAGCCATTTTAGCTTGTCGCCGCACTCTAACCATTCGCCCCTTAATTCATATCCGTAAATTATTTTTCCGTCAGCCAGCATTTTATCCAAAACTTCAGCCAAAATTATTTCTCCTTTTTTAGAGGGTTTTGCTTTTTTTAAATAGTCAAAAACTTCGGGCGTTAAAATATGCTTTCCAATAACTACCAAATTTGATGTAACTTGCGATAAATCCGGTTTTTCAACTATTTTTTTAATTTTATAAAGCCTATTTGAAATTTTTTCAGCAACAACCATGCCATATGCTGGAACTTTTTCTTTTGGCACGGTTTTTAACCCCAAAACAGGAGCGTTGCAGGTTCGAAAAATTTCGGCCAGCTGTTGCAAAGCCGGCGTATCAGAATCTACAATGTCATCACCAAAAGAGTTGGCAACCGGCTCATTTTTTACAAATTTTGCAGCCTGAAAAATAGCGTGGCCGTCGCCAAGCGGAAATTTTTGCACAGCAAAAGAAATAGAGATTCCCTCAAATGAATTTTCAAAATCCTTTAAATCTTTTAAAATACTTTCTTTTTTTCTTTTTACTAAAATTTTTTCAAGCTCAGGATCTTTTTCAAAAAAATTTAAAATAGTTTTTTGTTTCGGACTTACAATAAAAACTATTTCAGTAATTCCTGATTTTTTTACTTCATCAATAATATATTGGATTACTGGCCTGTCTACCAAGGGGAAAAATTCTTTGGACAAAACTTTTGACATTGGCAAGAATCTTGTGCCCAAGCCCGCTATTGGTATTATTGCCTTTTTTATTTCCATTGTATTTTTTAACCTTTAAATTTTACTCTCCTTAAAAATGTGGGAATTTCCCATTCTTTTTCCTGAAGTTGCCTTTTTTGCTCCTCAGCCTCCAACACCTTTTTGACTTCTATGGCGTTTCTTCTTATTGCCTTTTTACCCGAATCAGCTATCTCGGCAATGGAGTTAAATTTTTTTTCTCCGGAGGCGGCTTCAACTTCAACTTCCGGGTTTTTATTAAAAATTGGTATTGAAATGGCGGGAACGGGTTTTACTTTTTTCTTATTCTTTTTTAATTTTGGCTTTTTGTTTTCTTTTAAAAATTTAACTGGCAGAGATTCGGGTATTTTTACTGGAATTTTAATTTCTACTGGCTTTATCTTCTCTTCTTTTATCGCCTCTGACTTATTGCCGGGGCCCGTCATTAACAAAGTAGCTTTTATCTTATTTTTCAGTTTTGCGTCTTTTGAAATGCCGAAAATAATTTTTGCGCTGGGATTTAATTGGGATATATCTTTACTTATTTTTTCCACCTCAAACATAGAAAGATTTTGCCCGCCGGAAATATTAAATAAAATGTTTTCCGCTTTAAAATTATTATTTTGATATAAGGGATTAGAAATAATTTTTTCTGCTATATCCTCTGCCCTGTTTCTTCCGGAACTCTCAATTGTATTTAAAAATGCCAAATTTCCCCGGCCCTTTAAAATAGCCTTTAAATCAGCGAAATCAATGTTTATCAACCCCGGACTATAAATTAAATCTATCAACGACTCTAAAGATTCTATAAGACTTTTGTTAACTATTGAAAAAGCCTGAGTAATAGGAGTTTTCTCGTCAATAATTTTAAAAATTCTTTCATTGGGAATTGTGATAGAAACGTTTAACGAGCTTCTCAAATCTTTTAAAGCTCGCAAAGCTATTCTTGTCTTTGTTTTTCCTTCAAATTTAAAAGGCATCGTGAATATGCCCAAAGTAATGCCGCCAAAACTTTTTGCAGCCTCTGCAAATACCTTTGTGGCTCCAGATCCAAGCCCTCCGCCTAAAGAAGCAATAAAAATTATAATATCCTGTTCTTTAAAAATACCAGAAATTTTGTCTTTGTCTTGTTCGGCGGCCTGCCTTGCCATATCCACATTAACTCCGGTGCCTAGGCCATGAGTTAAATTTTGCCCAAAACAAAAATACTTAATTCCTTTTTTTTTCTTTAATGCCCTAACATCTGTGTCAGCAATAACAAAAGTGGCTTTTTCTAAAGACCTGCCAATTTCAGAAACAATTGATCCCCCGCCTCCGCCCACTCCTACAACCTTAATTTTAGCCCTAAAAAAAGACTCGGCAGAAAAAGGAACTGCGACTTCTCTTTCTGCATTCCTTATTTTAATCTTTACCTTGGGTTTTTTCTTTTTCGCTTTTGTTTTATAGCGGAACGGTATTTTATGGCGTAACGGTTTTTTAATGTAGCGATGTTTCTTTTTCTTAACCAAAACTTTCTTTGCGATTTTCACCGCTTTCTTTCTTCGCCTCGCCGTAGCTCGAAAATTGCGAGATGCGGAGGCGGGTTTCTTTTTATGTTTTTTGGTCGCCATTAAATTAAGTGTACTCATCTAACTAAAAAAATCAACTCCGCTTATTTCAACAATTTTGTTGCGCGAGGAATAGCCTGAAATAATTTTTACAAAAGAAGAACCTGTTTTAAAATAAACGGCCAAAGCATTTCTAATGGCTTCGTTTGCTTTACCTTTTATGGGAGGCTCTTTTACAGAAACAATATAATGGGTTTCATCCGCTTTTTCAACTTTTTCCTCTTCTGAACTAGGTTTTGCTTTAACAAAAATTTTCATAGCTTAACTGCTTCTCCTCTGCCTATTAAAATTCTGTCGCTTCCCTGCGCCAATATGGCCTGTTCGTCAGTTAAAATTTTCAGTTTTCTTCTTTGCCATTTCCAAGGCAATTTTTTCTTTATTATTTGCTCGTGTTCTGGCCGGTAATGCACAAAAATATCAAAAGGAACTAAATTCATTCCTTTTAAATTTCCAATTTTAGCTATATTTTTATCTCCAAGCCAGCCTGCTGTTTTTATTGTTTTTCCGGCAACAATACTTCCGGCCGAAGCGCCAATATATACTGTTCCTTTTTTTAACAATTTTCTAATCACTTTTTCAAAACCGCTTTTTCTTATAGCTTTTAACAAATAAAAAGTATTTCCCCCTTCAACAAAAATAATGTCCTTGTTGGCAAATAACTTTTCCAGTTGATTTTTATTTTTGCCGTCAATATCAATTTCTTCAATATTAAAGCCCAGTTCTTTCATTATTAGCAAATCTTGGTTTA
>JBBTVU010000039.1:0-3203 GCA_038063115.1 Patescibacteria group bacterium
GAGGATATTATGACTCGGTATAAAAGAATGCGCGGATATAAAGCTTTGTGGCTTCCGGGGCTGGATCATGCAGGGTTTGAGACGCAGGTAGTTTATGAAAAAAAACTAGAAAAAGAAGGCAGATCAAGATTTAAAATGGCGCCAGAAGAACTTTACAAAGAAATTTGGGATTTTACATCTGAAAATAAAACCAATATAAAAAATCAAGTTAAAAAAATGGGGGCTTCTTGCGATTGGTCGCGCGAAAAGTTTACGCTGGACGAAGATGTTGTAAAGACCGTTTATGATACCTTTGAAAAATTTAAAAAAGACGGCTTGGTTTATAGGGGTAAAAAAATAATCAACTGGTGCCCAAAACACCAGACTTCCCTATCTGATTTAGAAACTGCAGACACTGAGAAAACTGATAAATTTTATTATTTAAAATATGGGCCTTTTACAATTGCCACAGCGCGCCCCGAAACTAAATTTGGCGACAAATATGTTGTGATGCATCCAAAAGACAAGCGATACAAAGATTATAAAGACCACACAAAAATAGATTTGGAATGGATAAACGGCCCCATAACTGCAACTGTCATAAAAGATGAAGCCATTGATATGGAATTTGGAACTGGAGTTATGACAATTACTCCGTGGCACGACGCAGTTGATTTTGAAATTGCAGAAAGGCACAATTTAGAAAAAGAGCAGATTATAGATTTTTATGGAAAACTTTTGCCAATTGCCGGAGAATTTGAAGGAACGAAAATTTTGGAAGCACGGCCAAGAATTATTGAAAAATTGCAATCTAAAGGATTGGTTGAAAAAATTGAAGAAAATTATAAGCATGTAACAAAAACCTGCTATAAATGCGGAACAATGATTGAGCCCCAAATAAAAGAGCAGTGGTTTTTAAAAATGAAACCGCTGGCTGAGCCTGCAATTAAAGCCATTGAAAGGGGCGAGATAAAATTTATTCCAGAACATTATAAAAAAATTGCTCTGCACTGGTTAAATAATATAATTGACTGGAATATTTCAAGGCAAATTGTTTGGGGAATTCCAATTCCCGGAGACACAGAAGGTCAAGTTTTTGACACATGGTTTTCTTCCGGACAATGGCCGTACGCTGTTTTGGGCGGTACAAAATCAAAAGACTTTAAAACTTTTTATCCAACCGATGTAATGGAAACCGGAGGCGACTTAATTTTTTTCTGGGTTTCAAGAATGATTATGTTCTCGCTTTATAATACAAAAAAAGTCCCGTTTAAAAATGTTTATATGCATGGATTGGTTTTAGACGCAAAGGGCCAAAAAATGTCTAAATCTAAGGGAAACGTTATAAACCCCTTAGATTTGATTGAAAAATTTGGCACGGACGCTCTGCGCATGGGGCTAGTTGTTGGAAATACTCCCGGTACTTCCTTGCCCTTAGATGAAAATAAAATAAGAGGCTATAGAAATTTTGCCAATAAAATTTGGAATGCGGCCAGGTTTGTAATGTCCCGCCAAAGCGGGATCCCGTCGAGCGGGACAAAAAAGCAGGTTCTCTCAGCGGGTCAAAAAAGGCAGTTAGCGCAATTTGATAAGCTGGCTAAAGATATGACAAAACAGATGGATTCTTATAGATTTTACGATGCTGCTGAAAAAATTTACCATTATTTTTGGCATACATTCTGCGATAAAATTATTGAAGAGACCAAAAAAGACATGTCGGCCTCTGGCCAATATGTGCTTTTAGAAATTTTGGCGGGATCTTTAAAGCTGTTGCACCCTTTTATGCCATTTATTACAGAAGAAATTTATCAGCAGCTTTCTATAAAAGGTAAAAAAGAGTGTATAATGATAGAAGAGTGGCCAGCTTAACGAAATCCGAAGCACGAAATCAGAAATCCGAAACAAACCAGAATTTTCAAATTACGAAAGTTCAAAACCTGTTTCGAATTTTGAATTTCGAATTTCGAATTTCTTTTACAAAATAAAAACGATGGATTTCCGCATTTTTCTTTATATCGTTTTTGGAATTTTACCGAGCTTAACTTGGCTTTTTTATTATCTCAGAAAAGATAAGCATCCTGAATCTAAAAGGATGATTCTGAAAATTTTTATATGGGGTGCCGTAGTAACTTTGCCCGTATTCTTTGTGCAAATAGCCCTTGCTACTTTGCTGTCAAAACTTGATTTAGCGCCCATTTATATTTCTATAATATACTGGTTTATAGTCATATCTTTTACAGAAGAAATTTTTAAATATTTTGTTGTTAAATCTGAAGTGTTTTCGCACCATGAGTTTGACGAGCCCGTAGACGCAATGATTTATATGGTCATTGCTGCTTTAGGGTTTGCTGCTTTGGAAAATATTTTGTACCTTTTTTCGCCAATAGACCAGTTATCTTTTAATGATGTGGTCAATAGAACAATTATGATTAGTTTTATCAGGTTCATTGGAGCTACTTTTTTACATACGCTATGTTCTGCTTTAATAGGATATTTTCTGGCATTTTCGTTTAGGGAAACAAAAAAACGTTGGGTATGGTTTGTTTCGGGCATAATAATAGCTACCCTCTTGCATGGACTCTATGATTTTTCTATAATGACTATAGACGGGCCTTTAAAAGTTATTATCCCGGTAGCAATTTTAATATCTTTGGCCATATTTGTTATTTCTAGGTTTGAAAAATTAAAAAAAATAAAAAGTATATGCCTAATAAATTAAAAGTTATAGAGTCGGTTCCAGAGAAAAAATCGGCAGAAGAAAATAAAAGCGGGATTTTTGATCCCGAGGGCGAGTTAGTTGTTGATGTTTACGAAACCGACGCAAATTTTGTGGTATTAGCCGCAATAGCGGGGGTGATGATAAAAGATATGGATATATCAATTGAAAAAGAGATGATGATAATAAAAGGAAACCGGTGCGACCCGCACGGCCACCCGGACAAAAAATATTTTTACCAAGAATGCTATTGGGGCCCGTTTTCAAGAAAAATAGTTTTGCCTGAAAACATAAATATTGACGAGGCCGACGCTCAAATGGAAAAAGGCCTGCTTACCATAAAAATTCCTAAAACCGACGGAAAAGGCAAGGTAGGAATTTCTGTGTCATAACTTAAGTTTAAAAACAAAAAAATATAGGTGTCCGACACCTATATTTTTTTTGTGCTCTATACTGAAAATAGTTCGAACATTTTTTGCCGCCTGCGGCGGCAAAGATTCGCCTGCCT
>JBBTVU010000040.1:0-1533 GCA_038063115.1 Patescibacteria group bacterium
TTCATAATTATATGGACAATATTGGCGGAGCCGAACTGGTTGATTTAATTTTGGCAAAAGAGCTCAACGCCGACATTTACACTACGAACATAAGCAGAAAAAAAATAGAAAAAATGGGCTTTAAGACCGACAATATTTTTTCAATAGGCAAAATTCCGGTTAACGCTCCAGCAAAACAAGAAGCCGCATATTGGAAATTCAAAAATTTAAATTTAGGAAAAAAATACGACTTTTACATTATTGCCGGCGACTGGGCAATGTCTGGGGCGGTGCATAACAAACCGAATCTCTGGTATGTATATTCGCCCATAAGAGAACTTTATGACTTAAACAAATACATAAGAGAAAATATCGTCCCCAGCGTTTATTTAAAAAACCTAAATAAATATATTTTTGATGTCTGGGTTTTTTATAGAAAATTTTTAAACAAACTTGATTTAAAGCATGTGCAAAAAATTGTCTGCATTTCAGAAAATGTAAAAGGCCGAGTAAAAAAATATTTAGGCAGAGACTCTGAAATTATTTATCCGCCAACAGAAACAAAAAAATATTATTACAGAAAAAAAGGAGATTATTGGCTATCTGTAAACAGGTTAATTGGAAACAAAAGAATTGATATGCAACTAAAGGCTTTTGCAAAAATTCCAGATGAAAAACTAATAATTGTGGGTAGTTATGAAAATTCAAGCCATTTTGAGGCTTATGCAAATTTTTGCCGTAAAATAAAACCAAAAAATGTCCAAATGCTCTCTTGGATTTCAGAAAAAGAACTGACTGATTTATATGCAAACTGCAAAGGATTTTTAACTACCGCAATAGACGAAGATTTTGGAATGACTCCAGTTGAGGCAATGGCTTCGGGGAAGCCAGTTATAGCCCCCAATGAAGGCGGATATAAAGAAACCATTATAAATAATAAAACAGGGTTTTTAATAGACAAAATAAACGAAGAGAAACTTGCTAGGGCAATAAAAAAATTATCAGAAACACTTGGTAAAAACCCCGGAAAATTTAAAACAGCCTGTCAAAATCAAGCGAAAAAATTTGATGTTAAAATTTTTGTTGAGAAAATAAAAGCCGCAATAAATTAGCCAGCTCATTTTTCAACTTTTCTTGGCTGCACGTTTTTTCAATATAATAAAAACCTTCTTTTTGTACGCGAGTCCACAAGGGTTCATTTGTATATAAACTAATAACATTTTCCGCAAATTCTTCCGGCGTTTTTGCCACAAGTGCTTCTCTGCCGTGCGCCAAGCCCAGCTGTTCTGCCGTCAAAAAAGAAACAGCCGATGGAATTCCATGGCTCATTGCCTCCAAAAGCTTTGAAGGTATGCCTGCTGAATAGCGCGTTGGAACAATAAAAACTCTGCAATTTTCATATAATTCTTCAAGGTTTTTTACAAAACCTTTAACAACTATTGAAGGCGAAGATAATTTTTTGATGTCTTTAAATTTATCCGTATTGGTTCCCGCTATAATAAGACGTGTGTTTATTTTTTTTCTGATTTCTGGAAAAATTTCTTTAGCAAAATA
>JBBTVU010000041.1:0-2727 GCA_038063115.1 Patescibacteria group bacterium
TTTATCTCTTTGACATTTTTTAATTTATTGGAAGAAAACTTAAATCTGATATCGCTCAGCTTTTTTTTCAAATCGTGTACTGTTTTTTCCAATTCTTTTTTATCCTTTTTTCTAAGGTCGGCTGTTTTCATTTTTTATTCTTCTCTTTTTATAAATTTCGTTTTAACCGGCAATTTATTGGCAGCTCCTTCTAGGGCTTCTTTTGCTATTTCCTCTTTAAGACCATCTAATTCAAAAATAATTCTGCCCGGCCTTATAGGATAAACATAATGGTCAACGGCTCCTTTTCCGCCTCCCATGCCAACTTCAGCTCCCTTAAATGTTATAGGCTTATCCGGAAAAACTCTTATCCAAAGCTTCCCTCCTTTTTTTAAATATCTGATTATATGGCGCCTTGAAGCCTCTAACTGCCTTGCCGTAAGCCATTTTGTTCCCAAGGACTTCAAACCAAAGCTTCCAAAGTTTAACTCTGTAGCCCTTGTTTCAATTCCCTTAGACACTCCTCTGTGCCACTTTCTGTGTTTAACTTTTTTTGGCATTAATATTCCCATAGTATTTTATAGTTTAATCGAATTTTTCTCCTTTATATATCCAAACTTTTACTCCAATGGCTCCATATGTGCAATGCGCTTCGGTTTGCGCATAATCAATGTCTGCCCTAATTGTATTTCTTGGCAATCTGCCTTGAGCCAGCCATTCACGCCTTGCAATTTCAATACCGTTTAATCTGCCGGCCACTTCTATTCTTATGCCTTTTACCTCTCTGTTTGACATTACTCTTTCTATTGTTTTTTTCAAAACCTGCCTGAATGGAATGCGTTTTTCAATCTGCTGGGCTGCCATTTGCGCCACAAGAGAAGCAGAAATCCATGGATTTTTTATTTCCCTAATTTCTATTTTTATCTCTCTTTTTTGCGCGCCGGTTAAGCGATTTCTTCTTCTGTTTTCCTGTATTTTTTTTTCTATTGTGGTTTTTAAAATTTCAACGCCCTCGCCGCCTCTTCCAATAATCAAGCCTGGGCGGGCGGTATCAATAATAACGCTTACTTTATTTGCCGAATGTTCAATTTCAATATTGGCAACTGAAGCTTCGTATAATTTTTTTCTTAAAAAATCTTTTATCAAAAAGTCCTCCTCAAGGAACTGGGGCATTTTTCTGCCATAAAAACCGCGGATATTCCAATCTTCAATTCCTTTTATTCTAAATGCTTTTGGGTGAACCTTGTGTGACATGTTATTTTTTTAGTTTTCCAATTCCTTTGATTTTGGGTTTAGATTTTTTGGTTTTCACCTTTGTTTCGGATTGAACGCTACGCGGAGAGCCTGCGGGCTCAATCGGATTTCGTGCTTCGGATTTTTTCTCTTGAACTGTTGTCGGGTTTAATTCGCCCAGCACTAATGTTATATGGGATGTTTTCTTCTGTATAGGGTAAGCCCTTCCTCTGGACATAGCGTGCCATCTTTTCAATTTTGGGCCTTCATCTGCAAAAATCCTTGAAATAAATAAATTTGATTCTTCTAATTTAAAGTCATTGGTGGCTGAAGCAATTGCCGAATTTAAAAGCTTTAAAACATTTCCCGCCGATTTATTTACTGTAAACGAAAGGATTGCCTGAGCTTCTGAGGCTCTTTTCCCCCTAACCAAATCAACAACCTGCCTTACTTTTCTAGGAGCCGTTCTTAAATTGTTTAATTCTACTTTGATTTCCATGTCTTATTTTTTAACTGCTGTTTCTACTTTAACGGCTTCTTTGGCTTCTGCTCCAGCTTCTATTTCTCTCTGCATTTTTCCTCCGTGCCTTACGAATTTTGTAGTTGGAGAAAATTCTCCGAGTTTGTGGCCAACCATATCTTCTGAAACGAAAACTGGCGCAAATTCTTTTCCATTGTGAACCCCAAAAGTATGCCCCACCATTTCTGGCGAAATTGTAGAATATCTTGCCCAAGTTTTTATAATGACCTTCTCATCTTTTCTTAGCTTCAACACTTTTTCCAGCAAATTTTGGTCAATGTATGGACCCTTTTTTAAACTTCTTGACATGTTTATTTGGTTCTTCTGCTAATTATTAGTTTATTTGACCATTTTTTTCTTTTTCTTGTTTTTACTCCCAATGCATGTTTTCCCCAAGGTGTTTTTGGATATTTCAAACCAATAGGCTGCCTGCCTTCTCCTCCTCCGTGCGGATGATCAACCGGATTCATAGCTGAACCTCTAACATGCGGGCGCCTTCCTTTTAATCTTGATTTCCCGGCTTTGCCAAGCGTATAAAACCTGTTTTCTGGATTTGAAACCATTCCAATTGATGCAAAACATTCACCATTAAATTTTCTAATTTCTGTTGACGGCATTTTCAAGTTTGTATATATCTCTTCCTGAGCCAGAACCTGAGCTGCGGTTCCTGCCCCTCTTACAACCTTTCCGCCCTTTCCGGGTTCCAATTCAACATTATAAACCATTGATCCAACCGGCACATTTTTTAATTGTGTCCTGTTTCCTATAGTTAGCGGAGCTTTTTTTGAAAAAATAATTTCGTCGTTAACTTTTAATCCTTGCGGAGCTATAATGTACTGTTTTTGTTTATCTGTATATTCTATTAAAGCAATGAAAGCTGTCCTGTTTGGATCGTATTCCAAGGCTATAACTTTGGCGGGCATATCCATTTTTGTTTGTGAAAATTCAATAATTCTGTAAAGTTTTTTTACTCCGCCTCCTTTGTGCCTTACTGT
>JBBTVU010000042.1:0-6585 GCA_038063115.1 Patescibacteria group bacterium
GGAATAACTATTTTGATTTTGATTATGAAAAATATTTTGGTCCATAAATTTGAAGATATAATTAGCGTTGATAATTTGTTGGAAGCATGGCAGGAGTTCTTGCGTGGCAAAAGAAATAAGTCCGATGTCCAAGAATTTCAGCTTCATCTAATGGATAACATCTTATCACTGCATTATGATTTAAACAATAACACTTACAAGCACGGAGGATACCAGCAATTCAAAATTAACGACCCAAAACCAAGAACAATACATAAAGCCAGCGTCCGCGACCGATTGTTGTATCGCGCCGTTTACAGAATAATTTATCCGTTTTTTGATAACAAATTTATCGCTAATGTTTATCTAAACGAATTTGACCAGTTTGTAAAACACAAATTGAGAATAAAATATTACATAAGATATGCAGATGATTTCATATTTTTGTCTATAGACAAAAATCAGTTAAAGAGCATAATCCCAATAGTCGATAATTTTTTACAAAACGAACTGAAACTCACTTTACATCCCGATAAGGTATTTATTAAAACCCTATTTTCCGGCGTAGATTTTTTAGGGTGGATTAATTTTGCAGATCATAAAGTTTTGAGGACTAAAACAAAAAGAAGGATGATAAAAAGCATAAAAGAAAATCTAAAGCTAGAAACAATAAATTCTTATTTAGGGCTTTTAAAACACGGGAATAGTTGTAAAATAAGGAAAAGCGTTATAAAAAGTATTTGTAATAATAATTTGTAAAATAATATGGCAAAATTAACAAAACAGGATCCGCAAGTTTTTAAGGCGCTGCAAGGCGAAATAAAAAGACAACAAGAGGGGATGGAAATGATTGCTTCGGAAAATTATGTTTCCAAAGCGGTTTTAGAGGCATTGGGTTCGGTTTTTACAAATAAATATTCTGAAGGTTATCCTGGAAGGCGTTATTATGGAGGGCAAACCTATACCGATGTAGTTGAGAGTCTGGCAATAGAAAGAGCAAAAAAGATTTTTGGAGCCGAACATGTTAATGTTCAGCCGCACTCGGGCGCTCCTGCCAATATGATTGTATATAGCGCAATCCTTCAGCCCGGCGATACGGTTTTGGGAATGGATTTGTCTCATGGCGGTCATTTAACCCAAGGGCACCCCGTGACAATGTCAGCAAAAATTTATCGCTTTGTGGGATATAAAACTGATGCGTCGGGAAAAATTAATTATGAAGAGCTTGAAAAACTGGCAACGCAAGAAAAGCCAAAGTTGTTGCTGGCAGGATTTTCTGCTTATACCCGACAACTATACTATCAAAAATTTAAAGATATTGCAGAAAAAGTTGGAGCAATAACAATGTTTGATATTGCCCATATCGCAGGATTGATAGCGGGAAAAGCAATACCAAATCCGGTTCCGTATTTTGATATTGTAACAACGACCACTCATAAAACGTTACGCGGTCCCAGAGGAGGAATGATCATGTGCAAAGAAAAATTTGCCAAAGCCATAGATAAAGCATGTTTTCCCGGGTTCCAAGGCGGGCCCCACATGAATAATATTGCCGCAAAGGCCGTAGCTTTTGGCGAAGCCTTAAAGCCTTCTTTTAAAATCTATGCAAAACAAATTTTGAAAAATGCAAAAGTTTTAGAACAAGAATTAAAAAAATACGGATATAAATTATGTTTTGGCGGAACAGATAACCATATGGTTTTAGTTGATGTTTTTGGTTCAAAAGCGGCGACCGGGGAGGAGGCTGTTGTGGCGCTTGATAAAATTGGAATTTCTATAAATAAAAATATGATTCCCAATGACCTGAGAAAACCAATGGATCCCAGCGGTGTGAGAATTGGAGTTCCTGCCATAACAACAAGGGGAATGAAAGAAAAAGAGATAAAAATAATTACCGGCTGGATAAATCAGGCGATAACAAATCATGCAGACGATAAATTTCTAGCCAATCTTCATAAGGATGTCATCAAACTTTGCAAAAAATTTCCTTTACCAAAATGAGTTTAGATTTATATTTGTTTAATTTAATCAACGGGTTTGCGGGTAAATGGGCATGGCTGGATTATTCGGCGATATTTTTTGCCAAATATTGTGAATATATTTTGTGGCTATGCTTGATTTTGTTTTTAGTATTTGGCTTTAAAAAAAAATTGGAAATGGTAGTTTTGGCTATAATTTCCGGCGCCGTTTCAAGATTCATTATTGGTTTTATAATAAGATTTTTATGGTTTAGACCAAGGCCGTTTTTAGCCCAAAATTTTATTCCGCTAATAAATCAAAGTCCTGCGGAGGCATCTTTTCCTTCCGGCCACGCTCTTTTTTATTTTGCATTGGCAACTATTGTTTATTTTTATAATAAAAATTTAGGCATTTTATTTTTTATCAGCAGCTTTTTAATTGCATTATCTCGCGTTTTTGTGGGCGTACACTGGCCTTCGGATATTTTAGCAGGAGCTATAATTGGCATATTAACCGGCCTGCTGTTTTATAAACTATTCAAAAAGCATGAAGATTATATTTTTAGGCGTTGGCGAAGCGTTTGACGAGAATATTCCAAATAATTCGCATTTAATTATTACTGAACAAACAAAACTGCTTTTAGATTGCGGGATGACCGCGGCTCTGCAGGTTTGGAAATTTAATTCCGATTCAAACTTTTTGGACGCAATTTATATTAGTCACTGGCATGCCGACCATTATTTTGGCTTGCCAGGGCTTTTATTAAGAATGTGGGAAGGCGGAAGAACAAGACCAGTTGTAATTATTTCTCGCAAAGGATTTGAAGATCAATTTAAAAAATTAATGGATTTGGCATATTTAGGTTTTAGAGAAAAATTTAAATATGAAATAAATATTATAGAAACAGAGACAAGCAAAGAAATAAATTTTCAGGATTTAGTCTTGAATTTTAATCCAACAATTCATTCGGGAGAAAATTTGGCAGTAAAAATTAGCGATAGAAAAAATACGGTTGCGTATAGCGGAGACGGCTCGCCCGTGGCCGGCACAGATTTTTATAATAATTTAGATTTGTTAATTTTAGAAACTTATTTATACGACAAAGAAATTATTGGACATTCTTCAATAGTTTCTGCGATTTCTTTTGCAGAAAATAATAATGTAAAATGCCTAGCATTAACTCACATAAATAGAGATTTTAGGAAGAATGAGCTGCCAAAAATTAAAGACAAAATCAAAAGTGATAAAGTGAAAATCATCATCCCAGAACACATGGATGAATATGATTTATAAACAAAAAACCTTTATGAAAAACGCAAAAGATATTTTTAATAAAAAAAATTGCCCCTTTGATGAAAGGGAAAAGTTCTGGTGAAACAATAAACATTTTTTCTAAAACAAGCAATCATTATTTTTATAATTTGCCTCCGATGAAGCGCATGGCTGAGCGACAAAAAGATGGACTTTTTACAGCTTTCCTGTTATGATTATAAAGATTACATAATCATAAATATTGCAAAATAATATGGCGGACAACCTAACTTACATTGATATAGCGTATAAAATACTTCGTGAAGAACCGAAGTTAAAACAAATTCATTATCGTGATTTAGCAAACAGAGCTTTTGATATTGGTCTTATTGAAAGCGATGATTTAATTGTTGCTGGGAATATTGCTTCTGCTATGAATGCAGACATTAGGAAATCTAAATCACAGGGTACAGAATCTAAATTTATTTCGTTTGGGCGTGGCTTTTTTGGTTTGTCAGAACACGAACCAAAAGGAATTTTTGCCGACATTAGAAATAAAAATCAAGAAGTTAAAAAGCAGTTATTGGAAGCTCTTCACGCGATGCATCCACATAAATTTGAAGAATTAATTGGCGAGGTATTAAGAAATCTTGGTTTTGAGGATGTTCAAGTAACCGGCAAAACTGGTGATGGTGGAATCGATGTGACTGGCACACTAGTTATTGCCGGAGTAATCAAAAATAATGTTTCTGTTCAAGTTAAAAGATGGAGAAACAATTTTTTCTAGACAATCTGTTGAGGAGTCCGAAGATCCTTACAAGGCACCCATTTCTTTAATGAGTGGAAACGAATTGGTCGACCTGCTTTGCGAATTTGGTATTGGCGTTATTCTAGAGAAGGTCTCAATTTTCGATATCGACAAAGATGAAATAAATTTTGATTTTCCTGAACCATCTGAAATAGATAAAAAAGGAATAGAAATTTTTGCAAATTATAAAAATCATAAGCATTTCGCAATATATTTCTCTCCGACTAAAATTATTTATGGAAATGAGGTTTACAATTCACCCTCCGGTGCAGGAATGAAAGTTCAAGGCGGTTTACCCGTTAACGGCTGGAAGTTTTGGAAATTTTTAGATTCGAAAACCGGTAAAATTCATCCAATAGAGAGATTGCGAGAACAAAAAATATGACAAAACAAAAAATAAAGAAAATTATAAAAAGGGAAATGAAAGAAATAGAACAGGAATATGAGGTTAGTAAATTGGAAAAATGCGGAATAGATGAAGACGAATCTATTATATATAATCGTGGTTGGTACGAAGCGTATAGAAGCATATTATCAATAATAGAATAGCTAAATATTTTGTAACAAAAAAGGAGCGACACGGAAGCATACGGTGTTCAAACAAAGGTGGTACACGTAAAGAGCGAAACTGGTATGCGATATCCGCGTTCGGTTCAATATTTTAAAACTGCTGAGGGCGAGGGGAAGTATCATCCAACTCAAAAGCCCGTAGAATTATTTGAGTGGTTGATTAAAACTTACACAAATAAAGGAGATACGGTTCTTGATCCCTGTATGGGATCGGGAACAACTGCGATTTCTGCTATAAAAACTGGCCGAAAATTTATAGGTTTTGAGAAAGATCCGAGGTATTTTCAATTAGCAAGAGAGCGTATAGATAAAGAGTTATTAAGCATTCAATCAAGACTTTTATAAAAATAACTTAATATGTAAACAAAAAACCGGCGTTAGCCGGTTTTTGATTGTGCCGAGGGAGGGACTTGAACCCTCATGAAGTTGCCTTCGCGGGATTTTGAGTCCCGTGCGTCTGCCAGTTCCGCCACCTCGGCATTTTCTATAATTTAACACGTTTTGATGCGTTTTTCAACTATTCCCAAGAGGCGCTAATAATTTTTTCAGGGAATTTTTCTGCTAATTTTTGGAAATTATCGCAAGAGGTTTTATGCAAAACAGCTGCTCTGTATTTTGTCAGATACGCCATTACCTTGTCGCTAGGCTGGGGGTTGCAACATTTTGCTATATTAACCAGCATTCCTTTTTGGCCTGCCAAATATATATGAGAAATTTTTCCTTTTTTCAAAGTCTGTTTTTCTTCTTTGTCTCTTTGGGCTTTTTCAGAAATTTCAATAAATTTTTGTTTTATAAACCCGGGTATGGGAAACTTAAAAAAAGAATCGGTCTGGCTGATAGCTTTTTTAATATGAGACTGCGCCAAATTTGTTTTCGCAAATTTTAGCCAATCTGCCGACGGCCTCCTCTTTTTATTCGTTAAAACTTCCACAACATCGCCGTTTTCTAAAACATGAGAAAGCGGAATAATTTTTCCTCCAACTTTTGCTGATTCGCAATGGTTTCCAATATCTGAATGCACCGCGTACGCAAAATCAACCGGAGTTGCCCCTTTTTTCATAGTAATTACATCGCCCTTTGGAGTTAAAACAAAAGTTTGGTTTGTAAAAAAATCAATTTTAAAAACTTTCCAAAAGTCTGGGGCTTTTTGCATCCAGTCGAAATTTTCATCGTTTTTTTTCAAGTTAATTTTTTCCTTGTAAGACCAGTGGGCGCATACGCCGTATTCTGCTTCTTTGTGCATTTCCTCGGTTCTTATCTGTATCTCCGATATTTTATCTTTTTCGTAAAAAACAGTAGTGTGCAGAGACCTGTATCCGTTTGGTTTCGGTTTCGCTATATAGTCGTCTATCTCTTCTGATATGGGCTTATATTGTTTGTGAATAATGCCAAGGGTTTTATAACAATCTTCAATGTCTTTTACAATTATTCTAATTGCAATTAAGTCATGAACTTTTTCAAAATCCATGCCCTTTTTGACGAGTTTTCTATAGGTGCTCCAATATGATTTTGCCCTGTAATTTATGTCTATAAAATTTATTCTATTTTTTTTGAATATTTTTTTCAACTTAGGGATAAATTTTTTAAGATATTTTTCTCTTTCTTCATATTGTTCCCGTATGTTTTCTTCCAGCCATTTGTATTTATCTTTGAATAAATAAGAAAAAGAAATGTCTTCTAAATTTCTTCTAATTTCATTTAAACCCAGCCTGTTGGCAATTGGCACAAACACTTGCAGGGTTTCTATCGCGTATAATTTTTGCCGGTCTTCTGGAAGATAATGTAAAAAGTTTAATCCGTCTAATCTGGATAATAATTCTACTAATATTACTCGGAGGTCTCCGGCAATAGCCAAAAACATTTTTCTCAAGTTTTCAATTTTTTCTCCGGTCAGGATTTTTTTCTCCTTTATTTTTATCTCCAAAGAATAACGTATCCTGCAGAGCTCCGATATTTTTTCTACTAATTGGGCGGTTTCTTTTCCAAACTTCTTTTCAATGCCCTGAATTTCTATTTTT
>JBBTVU010000043.1:0-1363 GCA_038063115.1 Patescibacteria group bacterium
GGTACAGTTGAGCCCGAAGACTGTTCTTTTATTGGCAAAACCAATTATGAAGCGGCCTTGCAGGAGCAAAAGTTTATTTTTGGCATTAAGAGGGTGGACAGACGCAGGCACGTGTATGTTGTCGGCAAATCCGGAGTGGGGAAGTCAAAACTTTTAGAGCTTTTTGTCCGCCAAGACATTGGGTACAACCACGGCATTTGCTTTATTGACCCTCACGGCGATGTCATAGAAGAAATTTTGCATTTTATTCCAGAAGACCGAATAAATGATGTGGTGCTTATTGATCCTTCGGATTCCAAATATCCCATTTCTTTTAATCCTTTAGCTAATATTGACCCGGGCTTTAAGCATCAACTGACTCAAGGGTTAATAGAGGTCTTGGAAAGGCAATTCGGAGCTAACTGGACGCCTAGGCTTGAGCACGTTTTCCGTTTTACTTGTTTGGCTCTTTTAGATTACCCGCACGGCACCATGCGAGGCATGATTTCCATGCTTACCGACAGAAACTATCGCCAGCTTGTTGTTGAATATATCCAAGATGACATGGTGAAACGTTTCTGGGCAATTGAGTTTGCCGACTGGTCGGAAAAATACGATACCGAAGCCATTATTCCTCTAGTAAATAAACTGGCGCAGTTTTTGTCTGACCCCGCCTTGCGAGGCATTTTTGGCCAGGAAGAAAACAAAGTTGATTTGGAAAAACTGATGAATGAGAGAAAAATTATTTTAATAAACTTATGCAAAGGTAAATTAGGAGAGGAGAACGCTAGCTTTTTTGGTTCAATGTTTATTACAAAAATAAAGCAAGCGGGCATGGCGCGGGCCGCAATGCCGGAAGACGAAAGAAAAGATTTTTATTTGTATGTTGACGAGTTTCATAATCTTATGACAGAAACCTTTGAAAACATATTGTCTGAAGCCCGCAAATACGCTATTTGCCTTACAGTTGCCCACCAATATATGGGCCAGCTCATCCCAAAAGTCCAGCAGGCGGTTTTGGGAAACACAGGAACCATTATTGTGTTTCGCGTTGGCGGTGAAGATGCGGTTAAATTGGAGCCGGAAATGGCGCCGATATTCGGCGTTAAAGATATGGTAAACTTGGGAGTTCAAAAATTTTATATTAAAGAAACCATTGATGGAGAGGCCTACGATCCTTTTTCTGCTCAAACCCTTAAAGTTATGCCAGCGACTCACAAGTCTTTTAAAAAGGAAATTACTTTGAACATTAGATAAATGACTAATCTAGATGCAACAAACACTGTTATGCTAATTGATGAAAAATTCACATAAAACCATAAAGATCTAATTGATTCACTTGGCAGAGATCCACAAGAGTAACTTCTTTATCTCGAAGCCTTGT
>JBBTVU010000044.1:0-2759 GCA_038063115.1 Patescibacteria group bacterium
CGGGTTTAAATCGTTTAATTTCTGGTTAAGAAAATTCTTCACAAAATTAGCGTAGTCGTCTTTATCTTTAGCCCACATAAAATATTTGTTTAAAATTTTTTTAGGCGCTAAGATTTTGGAATTTCTCTTTCCTATTTTATCTGGGAAGCTTGAAAATTTATAATTGCTTAAGAAATTAAGAGATTTTTCTAAACTTTTAAGCCCTTTTTCTCTCCAACCGGGTTGATAAACGTCTAATGGGTTGATAATACTAATATAACGGCTCACGGCATTAGACTGGAAGTCTGTTTCTATGCGAACGCTTTTATATCGTCCCTCAAAAATTGGGCCTCGTTTTTTATATTTTGTATTAAAATATTTTCCGAATCCTCCGTTCAGTTTTTGCATATAAAGGGGGATTGTATTGTCATCAGCTGATATTAAATGGAAATGGTAATGATTCGCCACCAAAGAAAAATCCAAAAAATAAACCAACGGCGGATGTTCTTTTGTAATCAATCTGGCCGAAATTTTTTCACCGTTCAGCAAGGATTGACTAGCTTTTGTTATATCTTGCCTGTTCAAATTTGTAGAGGGACTACCAACATTCGCTGCGTAAATTTGAAAAATAAATCTATGGCAGTCAGCCTCATTCTTGAATATGATTTTACTTTCAGTGGCGCGTGAAATAATGTGAAAAGGTTGGCCTTTTTCGAAAAATTCTCTTTTTTGTGTCATATTTTTGATGTTTAATCTACGGGATTAAACAGTTAGTTTGTGGTCATTTTCCTTTATTTTGATGTTTAATCTACGGGATTAAACAGTTAGTTTGTGGTCATTTTCCTTTAATACCCAGAATACTTAACATAAAAGAAGAAAAAATTGTCTGGATCCCCAGTGTTATCAATGTTAAGGCGATTATTGAGTTTTTAATCTCGTTCAATTCGCTAAAACCGGATTTCAACCATTTTACCAATATTAAAAAATAAATAATAATTCCCGATAAAATAACAATAATTCCAAAAATGCTCGCTCTTTCTATTGTCAGATATTTATAAATTTTATTCATAAAACCCGGCTTTTCTTTCAAATGCGTAATTAAATAAGTTTTTGCAAAAAGAGAAAATATAATTAACTGGTAGCCGGAAATTATTAATAGAGCAGAAAAAAACATAGGATGGTAAAAAAGTTTTATCCCAAAAATTTCAGGATTTCCAAAATAAAGCCAAAGCATTGATAAGACCCCTAACAAAAGCATAAAAATTCCCGGAACAAAAAATAAGAACAGGGGAGAATACAACAGCATAAAACGTATATGTTTCCATGCGTCTGAAAAAGTTTTTAATTTTGATTTGCCTTTTCTTTTATAATAATTTATAGGCAGTTCTTTTATTTTTAAATTGTTTTTCAGAACTTTTATCACCATTTCAGAGGCAAATTCCATTCCGGTTGTCTGTAAATTCAATTTTTCCAAAGATTTTTTTGAAATTGCCCTCATTCCGCAATGGCTGTCTTTTATTGAGGTTCCAAAAAATAATCTTAATATGCCAGAGAGCAGGGGATTGCCGAGTTTATGGAAATAGGGCATTGCGCCCTTTTCCATTTTTCCTGCAAACCTGTTGCCGATTACAAAATCATAGCCTTTTTCCAAATATTTTAAAAAATTTGGCGCTTCATTAAAATCATAGGTTCCGTCTGCGTCTGCCATAAAAATATATTTTCCATTTGCAATTTTAAATGCTTCCAGATATGCAATTCCATAGCCGTCTTTGTTATGTTTTAGCAAAATTACATTTTCTTTTTTTGCAATTTCGGGGCTTTGATCGGTTGAAGAATCAGAAACAATAATTTCGGCGTTCAAATTATTTTCTCTTATAGTTTTTTTAATTTGTTTCAGGCAAAAGGGCAAAGCCTCCGCTTCGTTCTGGCAGGGTAAAATTATGCTTATTTCTGGTTTAGTATTTGGCATTTTATAATTTAACCATAAAATTCAGATAAAATAAACCCACGCCGTATTTCTAAGTTATTCACAGCCTGCCTGCTGCAGGCAGGTGTTGACATTGATTTTTTGTGATAAAATAAATGAATGATACCTGATCCGCCAGTAAAATTAAAACCTCCAAGAAAGAAAGAAAAGAAAAAACTTTATCCAATGTTCAGGGGAATGTTTTTTGGTTTAGTTTTTGCCGGACTTTTTTCTGCGGCGTTGTATGTTTTTGCCGTACCCCCAAACAGCAAATATGATTTTTCTGAAACACTAAGCCCGTCATGCACCCCGGGTTCAACAAACTGTTCTGTTGTTTCACCGATTCCGTACACCGGATCTACTGCCGCGGTCAGCCTCGGCGCTTATGATTTCACCGTTGACACCAGCACTTTATATGTTGATGCAACAAATAACCGCGTCGGCATCGGTACAACAACCCCAGCAACTAGATTAGACGTCACCGGCCTCACCATCAACACCGACGCAACAGGCACAGTGATGTCCGCCAATCTCACTGGCTCTATCACCAAGAACGATGTCAACGCCTACACTTTCTCAGGTCTGCAAATCAAACCTACTCTAAACACAGGCGTCTCAAATACAGGCACTACCCTCAATATCCTAAACATAGACACCACCAATACAGCTGTCACCGGATTAACCACGAATTTAATCAAGGCGTCTTACGGAGGGACGCAGAAGTTTTTAGTTGACTCCTCGGGCAATATTACTGCGGCGGGCACAACCACTATCTCAGGCCTGACCACCGCAGGACCTGTAATCACCTCATCCG
>JBBTVU010000045.1:0-3659 GCA_038063115.1 Patescibacteria group bacterium
CCGGCATCAACTTGTTATAATAACAGCGGCGCCAGAGTTCTTTGCACCAGCTATTTATGGAATTTTGGCGACGAAAAGACTTCTACTGATAAAAATCCCAGCAACATATACAGCGCAAAAAATAACTATACAGTAACCTTAACTGCATACGATGAAACTGGGCTGGGCTGCATTACCAGTTTGCCTGTTACGATTAAAGATATCAATGCAAATGATTTGCCGTTGTGGAAAGAAATATCGCCGTTTAAATAAAACTGTCTAATTATTCCACGCCCCTTGTAAAAACAGGGATTATTTGTTATACTATAACATAATTTGAAATTTACAATTTACAATTTGAAATCAATTTGAATTTATTCAATTTGAAATGATTAAAACCCGTCGTGTTTTCATCATTTCAAATTGAAAATTGAAAATTAAAGAAGTGGCAGTTCCAAGACACAGGCATACAACTTCAAAAGTTCACCAGCGCAGAATGCATATATTTATCACTCCTGCGGTTTTGACAACCTGCCAAAAATGCAAAAAACCGGTTTTACCCCATACAGTCTGCAAAAACTGCGGATATTACAAAGGAAACGAAGTTATAAACGTAATGGCAAAACTTACCAAAAAAGAAAAGAAAGTTAAAGAAAAAGAAATAAAAGCCGCTGAAAAGCAAGAAAAACCAGTTTAGGCTCGGCAACAAACTTTTTTCCGGCTGTCAGGCACTATTCGTGTCCTGAGGCCTGCAAAAAGTTTATTGCCTCGCCTTAACATTATGGCAAGTCGCCACCTTTCAAGAAGCATAGTAATGCAAAGCTTATATGAGTGGGATTTTTATGGAAAGCAAAACAATACTTTAGACAAAATTGTTCAAAGAAACATTGAAGATTTTGGCCCTGGCATAGAAGATTTTAATTTTATTTGGGAATTGATAAGCGGAATAACAAAACACTTGCCTGAAATTTATAAAATTATAGAGAAAGCGGCCCCAGAATGGCCAATGCCCCAAATACCCATTGTTGACAGAAATGTTTTAAGAATCGGGCTTTACGAACTTTTATATGCAAACAAAGAAGAGGTTCCGCCAAAGGTTGCAATAAACGAGGCAATTGAACTGGCAAAAACTTTTTCGGGCCCAACTTCGGGAAAATTTATTAACGGGGTTTTGGGCACAGTATACAAACAAATTGAAAACAAATGAAGGATTTTAAACCTCTTGAAAAAAAGTTAGGACTGAATTTTAAAAACAAAGATTTATTGACGCAGGCCTTTGCGCACAGGTCTTATTTAAATGAAAATCCAGATTTTAATTTAGAGCACAACGAAAGATTAGAATTTTTGGGAGACGCGGTAATAGAATTAATTGTTACAGAGCATCTTTATAAAGAGCACCCAAAAAACGCAGAAGGCGAGCTGACAAACTGGAGGGCAGCTTTGGTAAATGCCAAAATGCTTTCACAAGTTGCAGAAGAATTGGGTTTAAATGATTATTTGCTGCTAAGCAGGGGTGAAACAAAAGAATTAGGAAAAGCCAGATCGTATATTTTAGCAAATACATTTGAATCTTTAGTAGGAGCTGTTTACCTTGATTCAGGATACGAACCGGCTGACAAATTTATCACAAAATATTTATTGAAAAACTTGCCCGGCATTATAAGAGACGGTTCATATAAAGACGCAAAGTCGCAATTTCAGGAAAAATCACAAGAAAAAGTTGGAGTTACGCCGGTTTATAAAGTTATAAAAGAATCCGGCCCTGACCACAATAAAAAATTCGTAATTGGAGTTTTTTTGGAAAAAGAAAAAATAGCCCAAGGCGAAGGTTCTTCAAAACAGGAAGCAGAAGAATCGGCGGCCAAAAATGCTTTAGAAATTAAACAGTGGAAATAAAATCGCTCGGCAACAAACTTTTTGCAGGCTATGAGTCACTTCGTGTACTCAGGCCTGCAAAAAGTTTATTGCCTCGCTAAATAACACAAAAACACATGCTAACTATTAGATTAACTCGTAAAGGAAAAAAGAATCAGCCATTTTTCAAAGTGGTTGTTATAGATAAAAGAAGGTCTTCAAAAGGTGGCAGAGCCGTAGAAGATTTGGGATATGTTGACCCATTGAAAAAGAGAAAAAGTTTTAAAAAAGAAAGAATTTTATATTGGATTTCAAAAGGAGCAAAGCCAAGCGCAACAGTTCATAATTTATTGGTTTCAGAAAAAATTATAGAAGGCAAAAAAATCAGAGTTTTTAATATTAGCAAGAAATCCGCAGAAAGGCTCGCTAAGGCGAGCCAATCAGGCGGACCCGCCACAATGCCTGCTTCGCAGGCTTTGGGCGCGGAAGCAAAGCCAGCGCCCGTAACTGAAATTCCAGTAGAGGAGCCAAAACCCGAAGAGAGACCCGCCCAGCCTTCGTCATCCGCCTCCACTGAAGTTTCTGCGGATAAGGAAGTTCCGGCGGGCGAAGCAGAAAATTTACCAGCCGTAGAAATTCCAGCAGAGAAACCCGCAGAAGAGCCAAAATCAGAAGTTGAAAAATCAGTTGAAGACCCTTCTGCTATATAAAATTATTAAACTATAGAATTATATCTTTAAAAACACTGCTTCACGGCGGTGTTTTTTTTGTTTCGTCCATTTTTTGACGATCGTCAAAAAATGGACGGTAGGTACATTTTTAGACTATGTTTTGAAAAAGTGAATTAAAAATAATTGACATATAATATTTAAAAGCGTATTATGAAAGTGTAATGAAAGGTCGAATGATAAAGTATAAGTCGAAGACAAAATGATTTTCAAGAAAACTATGGCAAAAGAAAACGATAAAGAGTTTCTTGAGTACATTGTCAAAGAGTTAGTTGATAATCCTAAAGACGTCAAAGTTGACAGAAAAGTTGACGAAATGGGAGTTTTGCTCTCATTGAAAGTAAACCCAGAAGATATGGGCCAAATCATTGGAAGGGAAGGATCAACTGCCAAGGCAATTAGGAATTTAGTCCGCATTGTTGGGCTAAAAAATCACGCCAGAGTCAACCTCAAGATTGAGGAACCAGAGGGCGGACGTGCTCCAAGAGCTGAGAGAAAAGAAGTTTCCTCAGACGAAATAGAAAATATTTCTCTGTAATTTTAACGGGTCGGATGGCTCGTTTACAGAAAAGCAAAAAAGCGTTATTATAAATAAACGCTTTTTTGTTACTATCGCTCGGCAACCAAATTTTTTGGAAAAAAATTTATTGCCTCGCTTTTATGCTAAAATTTGATATAATAACAATTTTTCCGGAAATTTTTAGCTCATATTTGGGCGAGAGTTTAATTGCGCGGGCGCAAAAAAAGAAACTGATAAAAATAAATTTGCATAATTTAAGAAAATTTGCAAAAGACCGCCACAAAACAATTGATGACAGGCCGTTTGGCGGGGGATTGGGAATGGTGTTGCAAGTAGAGCCGATTTTTAAAGCAGTAAAAGAATGTTTAATCTACGGGATTAAACATAAGCAAAAACACAAAGTGATTTTATTTACCCCGAGGGGAAAAAAGTTTGACCAAAAATTAGCCTATAAATTATCAAAACTAGACCAGATTATTTTTATTTGCGGAAGATATGAAGGAGTAGATGAACGGGTTGCGCAAAAAATTGCAGACATGGAAATTTCAATTGGCGACTATGATTTAATGGGCGGCGAA
>JBBTVU010000046.1:0-5664 GCA_038063115.1 Patescibacteria group bacterium
TCTTGATTTCTTAAATATAATTTTTATCAAAAGTATAAGAAAAAACGGCGAAGTTGCCGCAATTGAAATCACTCCCGCGGCGAGCAAGTATCCTAAAATTTTTTTTGAAATATCTGCTTTCATGCTTTCATATTAGTAAACAAGCTGTAGTAATAAGTGTGCGTACGCACTATTATTAATACATGTTGTTTTATATCTTTATTTTAAAGTTTTAATTTTTATTGTCAATTAACTTGTCGCACAATAAAATAAAGGTAAGAAAAAAGCCCTGCGACCACAACCGAAGTTGTAATCGCAGGGCATGGCTGGCAGAACCGTTTCACGAACGGCATTTGACAGCCTTGTCCACAGCGGCGTTGAGCGGTTCGGCGACGTCCGACAAACCGAGATGCAGAACGCCGTCCTCCGTGTAGCTCTCCTCGTTGAGGTGAGCCTTCTTGTTCCGAGCCGACGCCAGCGTGTTCTCGTGGTGCGTGAAAATGATGTTCGCGGAATTGGCGTCGCCCGTCTTGCGGAGTTCCGCAATGGCACGCTTCGCCGCACCCTGCCCGTTGTCGCGGTCATAGCCCCACTCGTCGAGCTCATCGCTCTCCAAGTTGACCTTTATGACCCTGCCCTTGAGGTAATCAAAGTAAGTGCCCTGTACCAACAGAGCCTCCGCTTCCTGCCTCGTCATCGGCTTCGGGTCGTAGTGCATGAAGCCCATGCCCTGCGGCTTGCTCGCGTTGTAAAGCGCCGCCAACACGTCCGCCTTGTTCAGACTTTTCAAACTAATTATGACCGAACTCCTTTCTGGATTTATACAACCTTCCTACCAGACAATCCGACAAGTAGATTTTTAGGTTGTATCTCTTAAGGCATACGATAAATATGCGCTAAAAGATACAACCTATTACAAATATTTAATTTCTAAAGGTACTAAATTCACCTATATTTAAGTTTAGCATACATTAAAACCCTTGTCAATAGGCGGTATTGACATATAGACTTTTATGATATATACTAAAAATAGAGTCTTTGACAGCTTCATGTTCCCTCTTTCAGCAAAGGAACCAGTGCGTGACGGTCCGAATGGTGAGGAAAATTCCTCCAGATAGTCCTGTGTCTGACGAACTGCTCTGCTCAATTATCAGGGCGCTCCAGTCGGAGCAGGCAGGCAAAGGAATGCCACGAGGTGTTTCAATGGTTGAAAAAGGCAACTTGCCTAGCCAAATCTTTTTTACAAGCCAAGGCCGGCGGATTACCTGCGCCGTGACAGAGGACAGTTCGTTTGTTTACTTTGTACTGCCTTCCGGCAAATTCAGCCGGGCACGAAAGGAGACGTTTCTTGACGAACTTTGCAGAAAGAGCAAGGAGTAGCGGTTAATCCGCACTCTCCATCAAACAAAAATCCACCTTTGGGAAAGGTGGATTTTCTATTATAAAATTTTATACTACTTCCATTTCTTCTTCAAAAATTTCTTCCAAAGGCTTAATTGCCTTTATAAACTCATAGTCGCTTCGCAACTGGTCAATCTGGCTAAAAAACGATTCAATAATATTTCTTTTTAATTTTACCAATTCTTTTCTCCTATCACTTTTATTCATATTTTCCGCCATTCTCATTCCTTTATCTTTTGCCTCATGAGCCAGAGCCAAAATATAATTAAGATTGTATCCAATTCTTAAACGGGGTATTTTTCCATTTCTGGCTTCTACCAACATATTGCCGTTATCATCTTTTTCTTCTTCAATATAAACAAGCGGCTCTCTTTTTTGCTGGGCTGTTTTTTTACGCCTTCTTTCTGCATCAGGCCCCGACGCTTCAAGAGCTAATAAATATTCATTGCCTTCTTCGTCCTCTATGGCAACAACTCCGTCTACACCATTTATATCATTTTCACCCCACTTTTTTGTTTGTTTTACATATTTAACACAAGTAAAAACATCTCCCACAAACTCTAAAATTGCCTCTTCTGCCTGATCTCCTCCCGAAACATCTTCTGCTTCGGGCTGTGCGCTTGGTTCTCGCTCTAAATTGTGAAACATATTTTTATTTATTTTCCGGGTTAATAATTATTTCAAAAGTTTCGGGGTCTATTTCTATTCTATCGCCTTTTTGGACTTTATCGCCAATTAAGGCTTCTGCAACAACGTTTTCTATTTTATCTTGAATTACTCTGCGCATTTCTCTGGCTCCAAATTCTGGCTTATAAGAAAGCTCAGCAATTTTTTCTTTAAGGTGGTCCGTAATTTCAAATTCAATTTCTTTTTCTTCAAGATTTTTCTTTAAACTGCCCAGCATTAATTGCGCGATGTCTAAAAGATTTTCTTTTGTTAAAGGATGAAAAATTACTACGGCGTCAAAACGGTTGATAAGTTCTGGCTTGAAAATTCTTTTTTCAAAAAGTTCGTTTATAAGTTTTTGTTTTTCCATTGCTACGCCAGATTCGACTTCCTTAAATATTGTTTCTGCCGCGGCGTTAGAAGTGCAAATAATTATTGTATTTGTAAAAAGCACTTTTCTGCTCTGCCCGTCTGTAATATAACCCTCGTCAAAAACCTGCAAAAATAAATTTAAAATATTTGGATGTGCTTTTTCAATTTCGTCCAGTAAAACCAAAGAAAAAGGGTTTTCTCTGACAGACGTTGTTAAAAGCCCCTGCATTTCAACCGGAGATACAGCTCCAATTAATCTTGGAATGTCTGAAACTTGTTGAAATTCTGACATATCAATTCTTATCATTTTATCCTCTGCGCCAAAATAAATTTGCGCCAATGCTTTTGATGTTTCTGTTTTTCCAACTCCGGTTGGCCCCAAAAACAAAAAGGTTCCCATTGGCCGTTTTTTTGAGGCAATACCGGCTCGCGCCCTTCTCATTGCAATTGAAACTTCTTTTACAGCTTCTGCCTGGTTGACTATTCTCTGGTGTATTAAATTTTCTAAATTCAGTAAAACTTCTTTTTCTTTAAATTCCATTTTTCCTACAGGAATTTCTGTTTTGTCAGAAATAATTTTTGCCACATGGTGAGGCATGACTATCTTCTCTTTCCGCGACAAAACATAAATAACAACTTCTTCTAAAGCATCAAGCGCTTTTTTAGGAAACGGAACGCTTGGAAAATATCGGCCGGTTAAATTAACTATTTCTCTTATTGAGGGATACAAAATTAAAATTTTATGCTTTTGTTCAAGCTCTAAAGCATAATTTTGCGCAATTCTAATTGTTTCCTGGTCTGAAACTTCCGGTACCTCAACTTTTCTAAAAAATTGCAGAAATGAAGAATTTTGCTCAATTTTTTGATGCAAACCGTCGTAAGTAGTAATTCCAATAAATTGGAAATTGGGCAGAGGTAAATATTTTGATAAAATTCCCGTAATATCAATTGCGCCAGCAACCTGCCTGCCGGCAGGCAGGCAAAAGTTTTGAAGCTCGTCAATAACCAAAATAACGTTTCCTGCAATCAAAACTTCCTGAAAAATATTATCTAAAATAGTTTCTAATTTTTCAAAATCCTGCACCCTGGCGCACAAAAAAACCATATCTAACTCTACAACTCTTTTATTATTTAACTCTGCTAAATTTTTTCCCAAATAACACCTTTGGGCTATTGCCTGAACAATGCTTTTTCTTCCTACTCCTGCATCGCCCACCAGCAAAACATTACTCAAACTGTCTCTGGCTAAAACCATTTCCGACTGCTCTATTTCTTTTTGGTTTCCGACAATTTCTTTGAATGTCCACTTTGAAACAACGCTTCTCCAGTCAATTGAATATTGGTCTAACACCACGGTGTACCCCGAAGCCCAGTCTTTTCCTAAAGACCCGTTTTTTGATAAATTTTCATAGGTCCAGAATTTTTTATATTGTTCTATGGTATTTTCAATAGAGTCAAGCCACAAGGTTATATTTTCAACGTCTTTTGCTTTTAAATCGGCGTCAATTAAAACTTTTTTAAAAAATTCGTCGCTTTTTGCCAAAGCAACTAAAATTTCTTTCTCGCCAATTAATTTATGCCCCCTTGCCACAGAAATCTTTGCCGCCTCTAAAATTACATTTTTAAAATCATCAGAAAAAATTTCTGAAGCATTTGCCTGTTTTGAGATTTTTTCTAAAAAATTCCTGAAATCATCTTGAAGCTTTCTGACATCAAGTCCCAACCTGTAACAAATTAGTTTTATATCTTTTCCATTTCTTGCCGCAGAATAAAAAAGTGAGTCAGAATTAATTTCAGAAACCTTTTTTTGTTGACAGAATTTTATTGCCCCTTCAACTATTTTACACGTCTCAAAACTTAAAAACTCTCCGAGGTTACAATTTTCTGGAGCCAACACCGCATCTGATAAATTTTCATTAAGTTCGTACAAATTAGCCGATTTCAATTTTAATTCCGTAAATAAATAAAGTTCCCAAAATGCCAAAAAAAGAACTATAGAAGTGATTGATATTTGCAAAGCAAATGTGCCTGAAAAAAGGTTAAACAAAGCGAGCGCAATAAGAAAAAATGAAAAAACAAACAAATATAAAAAAAATTTCTGCAAAATTTTTGAGAACCTAAAAATAAAAAATCGTTCTATTTTTACCGCCCGCAGCACTGATGTTTTTTTTATATTAAAATTCATATTATGCGCCAAAAACTATTAAAAATCCTAAAATTATAATTAAGGGGATAAATATCCAAAAAATTATGGCAACAATGCCCGCGAAAAAAATAAAAATCTGGAAAACAATTCCCATTATAATTAAAACAACTCTGCAAATGGCCCCTAAAATTCTAGAAAAAGTATTAGAAATTAAAGTATTAAAAAATTCTACTATATCAAAACTTTTTGGATAGAACCATTTGTATCTTCTCCATGGAGAAAAAAGTGTTTTAGCAAGAAAGGCAATTGAAAAATAATTTGAACCGAACTTCAAATAATTTTTCCACGCAGAAAACAAAAATTTGGGCATCTCGTAAAAATGCCACAAAAACCACAAGGTAACAATATTTTGCTTGTCTGAAGTTTCCATTAGTCTATTGTACCACTTTTTAAAAAAATTTTAATGTCTTTGGGGATTGGAATTTCTTCGCCCGGTTTTGAAACTCCGGGATACCGCCAAGCGCTGATTATTTTTCTTTCTTGCCCTGAGCCGTGTCGAAGAGTTATGTCTTTATACATTAACCAAATTTCTCCCGGAGCCCGCTTTGGTTTCTGCCATGCTTTTGCCAACGTTATTTGTTTTGCCTTGAAAAATGTTTTATTAGTTTTCATTACAGCGATAGTTCCCAGAACAATTCCCTGTTCTTTTCTTTCTGGCCTGTAAAGTATGCCCAATAATTTTTGTTTTGACAACCCGTACTGCCTCATCTTTATTTTAGAATGTTCTGTCCAATTAAGTTTTTTATAGGTTTGCAGCATATCTTTGGTGGGTGGTACAGGATTCGAACCTGTGGCCCCTGCAATGTGAATGCAATGCTCTACCGCTGAGCTAACCACCCATTCAAATATTTTATCACGAACAACTGAGTTTTAAAAGGGTTTTTTACGCATAATAAACTTCGTAATAAACTTTTCGTAATCCTTTCATGATCATTATCCTTTCATGATCATTAGTATTGACGATCGTCAATACTAATGATTGTTTATAATTTCGCAAAAATTACAAACAAAATGGCGCCGGTGGAATTTGCGATTTCTCG
>JBBTVU010000047.1:0-9784 GCA_038063115.1 Patescibacteria group bacterium
GAAGTGAAAGAAGAGGTAAAACAGGAATTACAGGCGGAAAAGCCCGAGACGTCCGACGTCTCACCAGCTGGTGCGACGTCGGACGTCAACGCAACTTCTGCGCCGGAGGAGGTCGAACTTCTAACCGCTCCGGTCGAAACTCAGGTATCAGTACCAGAAACCCCGTCTGCACCCGAGACTCCCGCCAGCGAGGCAAGTCCTGTTTCGTTTATCGGCAAGGCGCTTAAAAATTCTGTGGCAGGATTGTTAAACGCAATTTGGGATTTTATAAACGGAATATTTAATTTGGGAGCTAAAAAATTATCATCTGTGCCGTTTATTAAAAACGCAACGGCAAGCATTTTAAAAAATTCAGAAGAATTAAAAACTTCCGGCTTGTTGTCGCCAAAAGCTCAAAATTTTACAGCTTCCTTGTTTGTGCCAATGGATAAACTGTTTTCAAAAATATTTAAAAAATAATGTTTTTGGGTCAATGCCGGGCATTGACCGTAAATATGCCAGCTAGAATAACACAATTTACGCCAGGAGAATTTTATCATGTTTATAACCGTGGCAATGGAAGACAAAATATATTTAGGAGCGACGGGGATAGGTACAGATTTCTCCAAGCGATGTATCTTTCTAATAATAGTAAGCCCGGATTAAGTATAGGTTTTTTGGAAAGACACAAAAATAGTTATACATTAGTCGATATCCATAAATTGGTAAAGGAAAGGGGAGTCCTACAAAACCCGATAGTCAAAATTTGCACCGACTGTTTGATGCCCAATCATTTCCATTTTTTACTGCAAGAAATTGAAGAAGGAGGGATTGTTAATTTTATGCAGAGATTAGGCACTAGTTTTGGAAAATATTTTACAACCAAATATGATCGTCCCGGTAGTTTATTCCAAGGCAGGTTTAAAACAGTTCACATAAAGAGCAACAATCAATTAAGATATATTTTGGCTTATATTAATATTATAAATCCGGCACAGCTTATAGCGCCAGATATAAAAGAGAATGGTATAAAAAATTTTAATGAAATTTGGGAATCGGTGGATAATTATAATTGGAGCGCCCACCAAGAATTTATGGGCAGAAGAAATTCAATTCTTGTGGACAAGGGACTATTGGGTGAGCTATATCCGACTCGAGAAAAATATTCTGAATTTGTAAAGAGCATTTTGCAAAGCAAAGAAAGAGGCTTTTGGCAGACGATAGATGGCCTTACTAACGAATAACCAACCGGGTCAATGCCCGGCATTTACCCGAAAAAACTATGAGCAAAAATTCTGTTAAAATTATTTTAATAGTAACTGATACAAAAAGAAAGAGTCTTGTTTTTGTAGACGAAAATTTACGGGTATATTCGTTGCAAGAAGCTATAAAATCGACCCAAAATGGTTTGTTAAAAAATGTTTACACTGTCAACCGTTCTGGTAATTTTTATCTGCGTTCTACACCAAGTTCGCCGAAAGAAGGAAAATTAGATCGTATTTCTATTTCCTCTCATCAATTATTTTATTCATTAGATGACATCGGAAAAATTTTATCTATTCCTGCTTTTAAAAATTATTGGCAGAAATACCAGCAAAATTTATTACAAGAACAGCAGGAGAAAATAGATGCTTATATAATTATCGACGGCAGTCCTCGTGTAGTTAAGACAACTGCAAAATTTAGACTAACAGCCAATAAAGATATTATATTTGCAGCAGCTGAAAAATTTGATGTCGATTCATATCTTTTAGCGGCTATTATCATCGATGAAATTGCCCGCCTTTCTCCATTTGAAGAAATTGCAGATTTATTGGCGGGTAGTTTTGTAGGAAAAAATACTTCTGGCGGAATTGCCCAAGTTAAAACCGATACTGCGCGCGGTTTAATGTTGATTGGCTGTTATAACCCTGATCCAAATAAATTTTCATCAAAAGAAAAAATTAAAAAAGCATCTCGTCAACAAATATATAGTTATGTAAAAGAATCAAAACACAGCATATTTTTTGGGGCGGCAAGGATACGTTATTTTATTGATAGATGGAAAAAGTTTATTGATCTAAGCAAAAGGCCAGAAATTATTGCGACATTATATTCACCGTCAAGAGATGATCCCAAAAACAATCCTCAGCCAAATTTGCGTGGTTTACAAATTGCTAATGAATTTTATAAGTTAGCTCAAGATTGGTTAAAATGAAATATGAAATTATTCTATAAAATAATAGTTATTTTGGGATCAGTTGTATTTGTTATTATTATGGCGTTTATTTTACTCCTTACTTATAAGATGCCGCTTAATAACTATTACTTAATGATTTTTCAAAATGATTTTCGCCAACGGATAAGGCCACTTCACCCAACCAAATCGATTTCGATAACAGAAGTAGCAGAAGTTGGAAATTGGACAGACGGCACTAAATGTCAATTTATTGTCGGAGAGTTTCGTACTAGCTCGCTGTCAAAAGAAGAATTAGAAAAAATTTATCCGTATAATTTTTTTACAGCAGGAGTTTATTTCCCCGATGGCAATGAAAAATTTGGTAGTCTTTGGTATGAATGGAAGGAAAGATATTTGAAAAATTATCAACCAAAAGAAAATGAAATTGTATATTTGGTCTGGGCCACTGATGAGGACGGGTCACCAGACGGCGATGTTCGTTGTGACTAAATTCGGGTCAATGCTCTTCGGGTCAATCTTCGGGTCAATGCCCGGCATTGACCCGAAGAAACTTGAAAATGAAAATTTGTAAATTAGCTATAATATTATATTTATTGTTCCTGCTGATACCGGGTAATTTTGTTTTTGCGTCAACATCGGACGGAACGGTTTCTGGCTATGCTTGGTCCGACAAAATTGGCTGGATAAATTTTGGCGCAACAAATGGAAACGCGCATATTACAGACACCGTGGTAACGGGTTATGCTTGGAATGAAAATACCGGCAGAATACTTTTAAATCCGACAAACAGCGGAGTTTTGAATACCAAAGGAGGCCAACTTTCTGGTTATGCATGGAGTGAAGGTACAGGTTGGATAAATTTTGGCGGGGTGATAATTAATTGCGACGGAAGATTTGTAGGTCACGCAACCGGCGACAATATATCCGATATAAATTTTAATTGCGACAACTGCAATATTATAACCGACTGGAGGCCGTCTTCTGGCTGCGGAGGAAGCGGCGGAGGCGGAGGCGGCGGAGGAGGGGAATTAATTCACCCTCCTCCTCGCCCGCCGTATGGCGTTTTAATAAATAATTCAGATAAATATATAAATAATAGAGATGTAATTCTTTCGCTTGACGGCGGTATTGATGCGGCCAAAATGGCTGTTTCTAACCAGCCAGATTTTTACGGAGCTGTAATAGAAAATTACAAGAAGACAAAAACATGGACAATTGAAAATGGGGACGGCGCAAAAACAGTTTATGTTAAATTTTATACAGAATATAATATTGCGTCAAACGCGGTGTCAGATACAATTATTTTAGATACAATACCTCCGGAAATAAAAATAACCTCTATAAAAGATAAATATGCAGCCAATGAAGAAGTTGTTATTGGCGGAACAACAGAGCCTTATGCAGAGGTTATAGTTTTAATTGGCGACAGTTACGGAATGTTTTCAGCCGACGAAAAAGGGGAGTGGTATATAACTTTAGGAAAACAGCCCGAGGGCTCTTATAATTTAGAATTTACCCCAAGAGATTTGGCCGGAAATATTGGTAAAGCCATAACAGCCAGTTTTTTTGTTGAGAAATCATCTAAGCCCCCAGAGCCAGAAAAAAAGACTTTAATTCCTCCGTTCGGTCCCATTTTAAGAAAATTAGAACAGGCGATAAATCCTTTAATCCCTGATTTTTTAAAAATTGTTGAAAAACCTTTGCCAAAACCGGTTGTAATGATACCAAAAATAGCGCAATTGGCATTTAAAATAAGATGGCGCCTTTTGCCAGAAAAACCGATTGCAAAATTTGTTTTAGCTCCTCTGCCGCAAGATATTAAGCTTTTGGCGCAGAAATTTCCACGGGTTCAAAAAACTTTTACAGAAGTCGGTGTCAATAAAGTTACGGATGTGCAAAAAATACAGAATGCTAGTTTAAGTTTGCCGGGTTTGACGGAAACTATTGGATTGGCTCCAGTGAACATTACTGCCGGAAAACTTGCATTAGTTAAAGGAATTCCAGTTGCCCAGCTTTCAGCTGTGGCAAAGAGTAAAATTCCTTCCAATGTCGTTTTTTCAAAAGCCGGCGGAGGGTTTATAGATTTTAATGTGGCGCTTTCTATTAACAACAAAGGACTGACCGAGCAAAGAATTAAAACAGTCGCCAACAGCCTCCTGCAATTAGTGGTAAAACCAGAGGGCGCTGTAAAAAGAGTGCGCGGGTATATAATTTTTAAATCAAAAAAACCGACTAGCCAGCCGTCTTTTGAGGTTTTAATGAATGATCTAGCGTTTTCTTCAATTTTTTCAAACCCCGATGTTTTAATGCCGGCCGCCTTGAGCGCTGTAGTTCCCGTGGAGGGCGCAAAATTTGAAAAGTACGAGATGTCCGACATAGCACCAGCTGGCGCGACATCGGACATCAACGCAGCTTCTGTTGAGCAGAGGCTTGTGCTTGATGAATTTGATTATGTTGACAGCGGAAGCGGAGTTTATACGGCTACTGTCCAGGCTCCGGTGGTTGATGGAGAATATGAAATCATTACGATAGTGGAATATGAGGACACTAATCTGCAGTCAAAAGAAATAAAATTGATTACCGTTGTTGACCCCGAAGGATATATTTATGAAAAAAACGGAGTCAAAGAAACCCGCATTTTAGGAGCCATTGTTTCTATTTACTGGTTGAACCCAGATACAAAACAGTATGAATTATGGCCGGCTAAAAATTACCAGCAGGAAAATCCGCAGACAACAGATATAAGGGGAACATATTCATTTTTAGTGCCCGACGGTTATTATTATTTAAAGGTCGACGCGCCGGGCTATTTAGGGTACGACGGAAAGCCTTTCCAGGTTACGGAGGGCAGCGGCATACACATCAATATTGAGCTAAAAACCAAGTTTTGGTTTTTGAGCATAGTTGACTGGAAGACATCTTTATTGATTATTGTTATTCTTTTACTGCTGTATAATTTTTACCGCGACAAAAGAAGGGAAAGGCAAGCCGCCGGAGTAAAAATTTAAAATTTAAAATTATCAAGTATGTATTTAGGCAACATAATACCGTTAAATGGGATAGATAAGAAAAAAATAATTATAATAATAGTTGTTTTACTTCTTTTAATTGGCAATATTGGTTTTGGCATAGGATATTTTTCAGAAATGTTTGAAATACAAAAAATACGGAAAGAATTGAAGGTTCAACGGCTTAACGTAAGGGTGATAAATTTTTCCAACCTTTTTATTGAAAAAGTTTTGAAGGCCAAAACAGAGGTTTCTTTTGAAGACAGATTAAAATTGGAGAATTCTGTAAGGGATTTGGAAGACCCTATTATCTTAAGTTTGTGGGAGAAATTTATCGAAAGCAATACTCAAGACCAAGCTCAAGAAGCAGTTAAAAATCTGCTGGATGCATTAGTCAAGAAAATTTCTTATTAAAAAGCGCTGGTTTTTAAAGGCGCTTTTTGATTTAACATCCAATACATCTTAATTCTGCCATGACATAATTAGCAAGTATTTGATGTTTTGCAAACAATGAAAAAATATAAATATTATTTTAGAAAACCAAAGTCTGAAATTACTAAAGATATTATAGGCGCTCTTTTGCTGGCTGGTATCTTGATTATTGCCGCTACTTCTCCTTATTTTATTATCAACATAATAAAAGGTTTAAAAAGAATGAATAAATACCCCAATAAAAAAGTTTATGATACTTTTTATAATTTGAAAAAATATGGATTAATAGATTTTTGTAAAAAGGATAAGCAAATTTATATTTCTTTAACAGAAAAAGGGAAGAAAAAGGCTGGCTGGATGCAAATAGATAGTTTAAAAATAAAAAAACCAAAAAAATGGGATAAAAAATGGAGGGTCGTAATGTTTGACATAGCTCAGTTGAAAAAAATGCATAGAGAAGCGCTTAGAGGAAAATTAAAGGAGTTAGGTTTTTATCTTTTTCAAAAAAGTGTTTGGATATTACCCTATGATTGCAAAGAAGAGATGAAAATGATCCAAGAATTTTTTGGTTTAAAAGACAATGAATTACGACTTATCATTGCTGACTATGTGGGCAATGATAAAGAATTTAGAAAGATTTTTAAATTAGATTAAACTAAGGGACATGCACTTAATACATTCACTCAATACATTGTATTTATGCCATGGCAGAATTAAGATGTATTTGATTAGATGCTAAAATTAGAATAAAATAAATTATATGGTCAAATTTATAGCTGGTATAGTTTTATTATCAGCCCCATTTTTACTGGTTAATTTGTTTAAAGATAAAAAGAGTGGGTTTGCTTATATCCTGTTGTTTTCAATTATATTCCAGACCCTTCTGGCAATTTTTACGCAATTTTTTGGCATATTTTATTATGGGGTAATTTTGGGGGCAAATATAGTTTTTGTTTTGGTAATGTTTATTCCGCTCGGCAACAAACTTTTTATCCGGCTATCAGGCACTGCGTGTCCTGAGGCCTGCAAAAAATTTATTGCCTCGCTGAATAAAATAGACTGGATTTTTTTTGCTGTTGCAATTATTTCTGTTTTGACGCTTTACCAGGTCCACTATAACTACACAGGAAAGTTTAATAGGGTAAACGATGATTTATTCCAATACCACGAGGCAAAAAATATGCAGTATGTTTATCCTTATTTTTCAGACGAGTGGTACGCAATTTCTCTTGTAAAAGAATCAATAAACAATCATTCTTTACCTATAAAAAATCCTTTTGACAGCAGTTTTTTCCCAAATTTGGAAATGTTTTTCCATTCTTTTATCGCAGAAATAATGCTGCTGTTGGGGCTTGACCCGTTAACGCAATACACCGTTCTTTCCATTTTTATAAACACTTTAATAATACTTTTGGCGTATTTGCTTTTACGGATTAACAATGTTTCAAAATTCGCTTCTGCAATTTCTTCTTTGTCTGTTCTTTACATAACCTCTGCCTCAAATCTTCCGGGAATTTGGAATTTAATACCAGTTACAATGGGGATTGCCTTGTTCCTTATGGGGTTATGTTTTTTATCTTTGCATCGGTCAAGTATGCAGGTGTCAGACACCTATAATAATTATAGGTGTCAGACACCTATAACTTTAACGTTTTTGTTTGCCGCGCTGTTGTATCCTCCACTTATTATTTTTTGCGCAATTGCTTTGTTGATTTATCTAAAATTTGCTAGAGTTTCGATTGTTTTATTTTTTTCCGGCGCAATTATACTAGCCGCTCTGCTGGTTTTTCCCTTTGCGGAGGCGTCAAAATATATTTTTTCAAACCTATTTTACAGATCCTTTACGGGCGACTTTATGCCGCAATTTAGTTTTTATTATATAATTCCGTGGTGTATAATTATTTTGGCAATTATTGGTTTGCCTTTTGTTATTAAAAATAAAAAATGGCTGTTTTATCAGTTAATAATGGGAATAATTTTTTGGATTTTTTACACATTTTCCGCTTATAGAATTATAATAGGTTATGAAAGGGTCGTATTTTTTACATCAATTTTAGTTGCCTTAATTTCTGGGTTTGGAATAGAGGAGAGCAAAAAATATTTAAGCTTAAAATTTGAAAAAATTAGGCCGGTTTTTAAATATATAGAAGTTGGGGCTATTGTTTTATTTTTTCTTTTTATTCCTTTTTATACGCAAGGAGAAAATTGGAGAAAATTAATTTTAACTAATAACTTAATTCAGGCAGATTCTATTCCTAAATCGCCGGCAAATAATTATTTGACAGATGAAGATTTGAGAATATTTAAAAATATTAAGCAAAAAAGGTTTTTTTCCATTCCGTGGAAGGGCACGGTTATTGGAATTGCCACAAATAATTATCCTATTGCAACAAAGGGCGGAACAATTACAATGAATTCTAAAAACCCCATAGCTTATCAGCAGTTTATGGAATACGACTGCGACAAAAAATTTCAGTTTGCAAAAGAACGAAATGTGGATTATATTTACTCATCAGCCTTTTCTTGTCTAAATTTTCAAGAAATAGATAAGAGTTCTGAAGGGTTTGTGTTATATAAGTTTATATGGAACAAATAAAAATTTTATTAAAGAATATTCAAAAAACATTGTCTCTAAGTTTTTCTTTGGCAGTGGCGCAGTTTAAATTGAGAAACGAGGGGAGTTATCTTGGCATTTTTTGGTACTTGTTAGAACCCCTTTCTTTTTTCATAATACTTTTATTTTTAGGGGGAGTTATTTCAAACAATTCAATTGATAAATATCCTTTGTATCTTTTTTTGGGGCTTATAATGTACAATTTTTTTTTGGCGGTAACCAATTCTGCAACATCTGTCATGAGTTCAAATTCCGGATTCATAAAGTCAATTAAAATCAAACCGGAGGCTTTTGTTTTAGCAAATGCTTTTCAGTTTGTTTTTTCTCACATCTTTGAAATAATAATTTTCGCTGTTTTTATGGTTTTCTATGGGGTAAATCTTGCCTTTTTACTTTTTTATCCCGTGATTTTCTTTTTCTTTTTTCTTTTTATTCTAGGTGTTTCTTTCACGCTAGCCACATTAGGAGTTTATTTAATTGATTTAAATAATATATGGCAGGTTATCGGAAGATTTTTATTTTTTGCCACGCCTATTTTTTATCTAATTCCAAAAAATACATGGTTTTTTTCGCTTAGCGTCTTTAACCCCCTGTACCACTATACATCAATATCAAGAGATATAATAATTTATGATACCTTGCCGGTTTTTCGCGGGATGTTTTTAGTTTCTATAATAAGCATTATTATATTCTTTGCCGGATTGTATATATTTGAAAAAAATAAGAGCAAATTTGCGGAAAAACTATAATATTATGATTAGAGTTGAACTAAAAAATGCTTCAAAAATATTTAGCATAGATTTCAGGAGGGACAAAGGATCTTTGGCTCGTTTACTGAAGGTTTTAAGCGGAAAAACAGAAAAACAGGAACGGGTTGCCGTTAAAGACATTTCTTTTACGGCAAGATCAGGAGAAATAATCGGGCTTGTTGGAAGAAATGGGGCGGGAAAAAGCACGCTTCTAAAGCTAATAGCCGGAATATATGAAACCAGCAATGGAACAATTAAAACAGATGGAGAACTGGTTTATTTAACTTCTTTGGGGTTGGGGCTGATGCCAAAGCTAACCATGAGAGAAAACATATTTTTATCAGGCTCTATTTTGGGTTTAGAGCAAAAAGAGGTAAGGCAAAGGTTCAGCCAAATTGTAGATTTTTCAGGACTCCATGATTTTGTAGATTTAAAGGTTTACCAATTTTCCAGCGGAATGGTTACGCGGTTAAGTTTTTCTACAACTTTTTTTTGTATAAAGCATAAAAACCCTGATATACTTTTAATTGACGAAGTTTTTGGCACTGTAGGGGATTTTGATTTTGAGAGAAAAGCTTCAGAAAAAATGGAAGAGCTTATTAAGGGCGGAGCAACAGTTGTTCTGGCCAGCCACGATTTGGATACTATTAAAAAATATTGCAACAGGGTTATTTGGCTTAATGAAGGAGAAATTTTTGGCGCGGGAAATCCTCAGGAAATTATTTCTAAATATTTATCTATGTAAAATGCTTAATTTAACAGGCGAAAGATATATTCCGGAAATGGAGCCGGGTATAATACATTATGAACATCTGCATAGATA
>JBBTVU010000048.1:0-1736 GCA_038063115.1 Patescibacteria group bacterium
TGGTTGAACAAGTAATATTTTGGTTGACGCATGATCCGGCAGAACAAGTTTGGTTGCCCGCGCAAGTTTGTTTTAATTCTTCCTGTTCTCCGCAGGAGTTTACCCAATAAACATTATTGCCAACACATTTTTGAGAATAATGAGGAGTACAATTAGGCGCGCTAAGTTGAAGAACTAAATTGTCTATAGTAAAATCGGCGCCGGAATATGCTCTGCTCATATTTTTTCCGCAAAGCCTGGCAGAAGTTGTGCTTGACGAACTCCAAGTAGCGGTTGTTGTTCCCCATGAATTAAACGAAGAAGTAATTGTTCCTGTTATTGCAACTCCGTTGATATACCAAGCATGCAAAGCCTTACTAGAGTTAGAGTAAACACTGCGAGATGTTACAGAAAAATTATATGTTTTGTTTTGTTCTACGTTGATGTTTTGGCAAATAAATTCATTGCTGCCATTGGTTGAAGAGTTCACAACGAGAAAATTTCCGTCTCCGGTAAAGCTCGAAAAATTACTCTGCAATAACCTTGGATTTGTTGTTACTCCGGCTTGGCCATATGATTGATAGGGACCGGGATAGGGCGCATATGTAGTGGAATAGCCCACCATGCCACTTTCAAAACCCGGGTTTGTGACTAAATTCGGAGTTTGGCTGTCTGCTGCTACAGGGCTAGCCGTTGTAAGCAAAGTTAAGCAAGCCAAAACGGCAAAAGCTAAAATGCAAATCTTTTTTGTGTTTTTCATAAAAAATGAGATAAATTATATATCAATAACCCTAACACATTACATATGTTAATGTCAATCTTTAAAACAAAAACCGCGCCGAGCGGTTTTTGATGTTATTTTTACTACCCAAGGAGTCTTACTGCCACTCCTATAATTGCCAGCACAATACCCATAATCCAAGCCCTCATTACAACCTTGTAAGAGGGCCAGCCAATCGCTTCAAAATGATGATGAATCGGGGTTGAAAGAAATATTTTTTTCTTTCTAATTTTTTTTGAAAAAATTTGTAATATTATTGAAATTGTTTCTAAAAACAGAAGACCGGCAATTATGGGTAGAACCAAAACAGAATCTGTTAAAAACGCAACAACAGAAATTGTAACAGTCAGGCCAAGGCTTCCTGTTTCTGACATATAAAACCGCGCTGGCGGAATATTAAACCACAAAAATGTAAAAAGCGTTCCTAAAATTACGGCGCAAAATGCGGCCAGATCAATCTTGCCCTGTGAAAAAGCAATAATTGTAAATGCGCCAAAAATAGAAGCAAAAGTTCCGCCAGAAAGCCCGTCTAAACCATCAATTATTCCGCCCGACCAGCAAGCCAACGTCACTAAAATAAAAAGCGGCACATAAAGCCAGCCAATTGAAAACTGTCCTATTAAAGGAATTGTAATAAAATCCCAGCCTAATTTTTGATAAAACCAGATACCGCCAATCAAGCCAATCAGCGCAACCATAAAAATTCTTTTTTTTAATGAAAGCCCTCCGCCCAAATATTTTCCTTTTTCTGAAACTTGTAAAATATCGTCAACCAGCCCTAAAAGCGATGCGGAAATTAAAGCAAATAATGGCAGCCATGTTTCTTTTCTTGATAAAAAATTAAATTGGGCTAACGAAGAATCAGGAAAAATCAAAGAAAGAATAAAAAATAAAACAATAACCAAAAGCACTGTGATCCAAATTAACAGCCCGCCCATTCTAGGGGCCCTTACTTCGCTTTCCTTGTGCAAGCTAT
>JBBTVU010000049.1:0-2333 GCA_038063115.1 Patescibacteria group bacterium
ATCCTCTAAAACACAATTTGCTTTTTGAAAGATTTTTAAATCCTGAGAGAATTTCTATGCCAGATATTGATATGGATTTTGCCGACAGGCGAAGAGACGAAGTCATAAAACATGTTGCAGAAAAATACGGCCAAGACCATGTTGCCCAAATTATTACTTTTGGAACAATGGCAGCCAGAGCTGTTGTGCGCGATGTTGGCAGAGCTCTTCAATATACATATTCTTACTGCGACCAAATGGCAAAAATGATTCCAATGGGAATGGATTTAAATGAAACCTTAGAAAAGGTTTCAGAATTTTCAGATTTATATAATTCAGACGATCAAGCAAAAAAATTAATTGATTTGGGCAAAAAACTTGAGGGCGTTGCCCGCCATGCTTCAACCCATGCCTGCGGAGTTGTGATTTCGGCTGAACCATTAACAAATTCTGTGCCCCTGCAAAGATCAACCAGAGAAGGAGAAGAAGGAATTATTACGCAATATGAAATGCACGGCATTGAAGATTTGGGGCTTTTAAAAATTGATTTTTTGGGTTTAAAAAACCTGACTATAATAGAAGACACGCTCTCGCGCATTTATGTTTTGTACAACCAATTAAAAATTGATTTAGATAAAATTCCAGAAAATGACCCAAAAACTTTTGAGTTATTGCAGAACGCTTTAACCACTTCGGTGTTTCAGCTTGAATCTGACGGCATGAAAAGATATTTAAAAGAATTAGTTCCTACAAATTTCGAAGATATTACCGCCATGGTGGCTTTATACCGCCCGGGTCCGATGCAATTTATTCCCGATTACATTGCAAGAAAGCACGGCAACCAGACAATAAATTATTTACATCCAAAACTTGAACCAATTTTAAAAGACACCTATGGAATTTGCATTTACCAGGAGCAGCTTATGAAAATTGCGCAGGAGGTCTGCGGATTTACTTTGGGGGAGGCCGATGTTTTGAGAAAAGCAATTGGTAAAAAAATTCCAGAGCTTTTGGCAGCCCAAGAAACAAAATTTATTGAAGGCGCTGTCAAAAATCTGCCTGCGCAGGCAGGCGGGGCTTCAAAAAAGGTTGGTGAGGAATTATGGCAATGGATTTTGCCTTTTGCGGCTTACGGATTTAATAAATCGCATTCTGCAGCTTATGCCACAATTGCCTACCAGACAGCATATTTAAAATCGCACTACCCCGTTGAGTTTATGGCTTCGGTTTTAACTTCAGAAAAAGCCGACGTTGAAAGAATTGCCTTTTTGATTGATGAATGCAAAAAAATGAATGTTGAAGTTTTGCCTCCAAATATAAATGAAAGTTTGAAAAACTTTACAGTGGTGCCGGAGAAAAACCAAATTAGGTTTGGATTACTAGCGGTTAAAAATGTCGGGGTAAATATTATTGACGCAGTTGTTGAGGAAAGAAAAACAAACGGCCCATTTAAATCTATTGGAGATTTTGTAACAAGAATTCATTCAAAAGATATGAATAAAAAATCAATGGAAGCATTGATAAAATCCGGAGCTTTTGACAGCTTGGGAGAACGGGGCCAGCTTTTAGCTAATTTAGAAAAACTGCTGGAAATTGCCAGAGAAAATAATAAAAATGGAAACTCAAAACAAATTGGGCTTTTTGCTTCGGTTCCGGCTGTTAGCGCAATAAATATAAAACTAGACGTGGCGAATCCCGCCACTAATTTTGAAAAATTGGGCTGGGAAAAAGAATTGCTTGGACTTTATGTGAGCTCGCACCCATTAAACGATTTTAAAAAACTTTTTGAAACAAAAACAACTCCTTTAATAAAAATTGATTCTGCAATGGTAGATAAAAAATTAGTTTTTGGCGGATTAATTTCTTCTGTTAAAAAAATCATTACAAAAAACGGAAAACCAATGCTGTTTATAAAACTTGAAGACTTAACCGGCAAAGCCGAAGTTGTTATTTTTCCGAACTTATTAGAAAGAAATCCGGCGGCGCTTCAGGAAAACAAAATCGTTTTTGTTGCCGGTCGTGTTGACGACCGCAACAGCGAAATCAAAATTGTTGCCGACGATGTCCAAGAAATTCTCGTCCCTCGAGAATCCTAATTTTTACAAAAGAAAACCGCACTATTTGATGCGGAAGCAGAAAACCTGCCCATTATTACAATTTACTTTTTTGAGGGCGTTAAAGTTGCCCAATAAAACCCGCTATGTAATAGTTAGGGTAGCAACCTCTTGCGACAACTTTTTGACGATCGTCAATTTTGTGTCTTAAGACTAAAGTGCTTTTTTAACTTTTGATTAATCTCCTCCCCCACTATTTCTAAAATACCATAATGAACATAAGGCTTTAAATTAAAATGG
>JBBTVU010000050.1:0-9366 GCA_038063115.1 Patescibacteria group bacterium
ATTATTTTTAAAATTACATCTTACTCTAATTTTATTACTAATTTCCGCTTTCCCAAAAAGTCTTTAAAGACTATCCTGAAAAAAAAGATATTATTATTATTGGAATTAAAACAAAAAATACAACCACCAAAATAATAGCCAGCCTTATTATTGCCAACCCAAACAAATGCCCTGGCAACGCCAATCGCCCCAATCGCGTCCAATTTATCTGCATCAAATAAAATTTTTGCCTCTATTGTTTCGGGTTGGTTTTCTGTTTTATATCTGTGAGAAATAATGCAATCTTGTATATTATTTATTTTTTCTGCAGAAAATCCAAATTCTTTTAATATCGGCGCAGCCATTTCAGCGCCAACCAAAGCGTGGTCAGTTTTTCCTGTTTTATCCTGAATTTCTTTTTGCCCGCCAATATCATGAAGCAATGCGGCAAATTCTAACACTTCAAAATCCACATCTGGCAAGCCTTCTGCCAATTTCACGCACAAATTATAAACCCTCAAGTGTGATCTATATTATGCCCTGAATCTGTACAATTTTCTTCTTTTTCAACAATTTCCTTTATTTTTTGAAAAATTTTGTCGTCCATAAAATATTAAAAGCTAATCATTTTGGCCGGGTTACTAACTTCCTCGCCATCTTCTTTACTATCCTCCTCTTCTGGTTCTTCTAACTCTTCATCTTCTTCTTTCAAAAATCCGCCGGCTTGCAGTTCCCAGAGTTTGCGGTATAAACTGCCATTTTTTTCCAATAATTCCTCGTGACTGCCTTGTTCAATAATTTTTCCTTGGTCAACAACAATAATTCTGTCCATTTTTTGGATTGTAGACAGCCTATGGGCAATAACAATTGTTGTTTTGCCTTTCATTAAGGTATTTAAAGCATCTTGAATTAACATTTCAGAATGCGAATCCAAACTTGAAGTTGCCTCGTCTAAAACCAAAATTGGCGCTGCTTTTAAAATTGCGCGCGCAATTGCCACTCTTTGGCGCTCGCCGCCAGATAATTTAATTCCCCTTTCTCCCACATAAGTTTCCAAACCATAAGGCAAATTTTTTATAAACTCGTCGCAGTGGGCAAGTTCTGCCGCATTTTCAATTTCCTCAATTTTAGCATCGCGCTTCCCATATGCAATATTTTCTGCCAAAGTTCTGTGAAATAAAATGGGGTCTTGCGGAACCATTGAAATATTTTTTCTCAAACTTTCTTGGGTTGCCTCGGCAATATTTTGATTATCAATTAAAATTTTCCCCGAAGTGACAGAATATAATCTTAAAAGCAATCTGACAAAGGTTGTTTTTCCGGCTCCCGACGGCCCTACCAACGCCACTTTTTCTCCTGGCTTAATTGTTAAATTTATATCTTCCAAAACTTTCCGAGTTTCGTTAACCCCGTTAGAAGTTTGATTTGCTTCTGGATTAGCAATCGCTTCTTGCAGTTGACTTCTAACGGGGTAAAAATTAAAGCTCAAATTTTCAAATTTAATTTCACCCTTATCTACGTTTAATTCTTTAGCCAACGGTGTATCTTTTATTTCATGGCTTAAAAGTAAAATCTCAACCATTTCTTTTGCATCCGCATATGCTTGATAAGCCTGCCTCACAACGCGGGTAAAACCCCATAATTGGTCAATTAAGCTTATTATATAAACTTCAAGTAAAACAAAAACTCCAATTGTTATCAAGCCTTGCTCCCAGTACTTGATTGCAAAATAAAACAGCAAAAATTGGATTAAAAACCCTAAAAACCCTTGCCCAGCTTCCATTATAGAATCTAAATTCCAGCTGAATTTTGTGGCTTTTGCTTGTTCGTTTGTTACCGATTTGTAACCTTTTGATTCAAATTTATAACCGTTAAAAAGTTGTATTGTGTTTTGGTTGGTTATTGTGTCAGAAAGGTAGCCCGTAGTTTTTGAATCTATTTCGGCCACCAGAATATCGTATTTTAATTTCCATCTTGAAAAGACAATATTAAAAAGTAAAAATACAAAAATCCAACCAGTAATGATCGCGGCAATCCATTTATTTATAAAAGAAACAACTGTAATTACAGAAATAATTTTAACAATTAAAGGAAGCACCTCCCATGTCAACCTGTCGCCCAATGTTTCAAAAGCTCTTGCAAACCGGTTTACCCTTTGAACAAGCGAACCTGTAAAATTATTGGTAAAAAAGCTATAAGAATGTTCCATTAAATAGTCGTATGATTGCTGTTTTAACCTTGCAATGGTTCCTGTTTGATATGAATTGTTAAGCAGTGTCGCAATACGATAAAACAGCCAAACAAATCCGTTTAAAACGGCTATTTGAATTATTATTGTAACCAGTTGCCCCGCAATTGCGCCCTTATCTCCCGGGGCTGAAATAGCGTCAAAAAAGTTTTTATAAAAAATTGGCACCACTATGCTTGTAATATTTGCCAAAACCATAAGAATAGCCAATAAAAACAAATTCCACTTTTGAGGTTTTGTTCCGTGCCAAAAAGCGCCCAAAACATTTTTGATTTTTACTTCAGGATAAGTAATTGATTTTTGCGTTTTTTCTACTGGCATAATATTATTTTTTGTGGTGCTTGCGCCGCGTAGCTCCGAACAAAGTGAGGAGCAAAATCTACGAATGTGGACCTGGGCAGAATCGAACTGCCGCTTCCTCGTTGCGAACGAGGTGTAATACCACTTTACTACAGGCCCAGATACAGTCCGAGAACAGTTCTCGGACTGTATATTTACTATGGATAAATGATAGTTGGCTCTAAATCAGTAATTTTTCCGCTGGTTTTATCAACAAGATAAACAAATCCACTTGAGATGCCTCCATTTACGGTTGGCTCTGGATTTTTAGTTTCATAAGTTATACGCCAGCCATCATTTTTTAAAACAGCAGATATATTAAATCTCGAAAAATCGTAATTTTCTCCATATTGATTTTTTAGCTCAGAAACTACAGTCTCTAATGCCTTGTTTTTAGAAATTTTAACTGATTCCGTATTTAATATTTTTTTGAAAGGATTAAACATAAAAACAATGACTAATATTAATAAAATTAAAATTGAGATTAAAATGTGATTTTAAAATCTAATGAAAATTTATAGAACATATTATTTATTTCATTAATAATTATTTTGTCGGGGTGTTGAGAATCGAACTCAAGCCTCAGACTCCCGAAGTCTGCATACTACCTCTATACTACACCCCGAATTTTACGTTACCCAGTATTTTTGCTTGGTCATTTTGTCTTGTTTTGTTTCAATTTCAGATTTTTCCTGTTTTGATTTTTCTGCCAAAGTCTTCAGTTCTTTATCGCTTAATTTTCCTAATTTTGCAACCTCTTTTTCTAAAAACTCTTTTGTATTTTTTTTAGGATCGTCTAAAACATAACCAAGCAAAACATCCAACATCTGACCGATTTTTGGACCGGGCTTTATTTCCAAAATTTCCATTATATCCTCGCCATTTACTTTTAACATTTTAGCGGAAATTGGGTCCTTTGAAACTTTTTCAATTAAATATTTCAAATGCCTCAATTTATAAGGTTCGGCTTTTGGAACGCCAGAACCAATTCTGTCTGCCTGCCTTACTTGCAACAACTCTTCCATATTCTCCGGTCCCACATTTTTTACAAGCCTTCTTACAGAAGCTTCGCCAACCTCGTCAACATTGTAATAAAACAAATGGAACCTTACTAATTTGGTAATTTTTTCAACATCTTTCTTTGGAAATTTTAAATTGTTTAAAATCTGAAATGTCATTTTTGCTCCCACAATTTCATGGTTGTAAAAAGTTGCGTTTTTCCCTTGGCCTGTTTTTACTTTTGGCTTTGCAATGTCGTGTAAAAGAGCAGCCAATCTTACATGCATATTAAATTTTTTCTTTGCAGTGTATTCTAAAGCCTTTACCGCGTGCTGATAACAATCATAAATATGATGCTTGTTTTGGCTTATTCCATAATTATCTAATAATTCTGGAATAATGTATTTTAGCAAATTTACTTCCCTCAATAATTCAATTCCTCCCGCAGGCCCTGAGCCCGCCGAAGGGTCAGCCATAATTATTTTTACAAATTCATCTCTAATCCTTTCTTTTGAAATTGCTTCAAGCCAAATGCTGTTTTTTTTAATTGCATTTGCTGTTTTTTCTTCTATAACAAAGCCAAGCGTGGTTGCAAACCTCGCCGCCCTTAACATTCGTAAAGCATCTTCCCCAAATCTCTCTTCTGCGCTTCCAACCGTTCTAATTATTTTATTTTTTAAATCTTTTTGCCCGGCAAAATTATCAATGATATTTTTTTTCAAATCCATTGCCATTGCGTTCACAGTAAAATCTCTGCGCGACAAATCTTCGTCCAAAGTTTTGGCGTATTTTACCTGGTCAGGATGGCGTTTGTCAGAATATTTTGCTTCAAACCTGTAGGTTGTAATTTCCACTTCAGGAATTTTAGAGCTTCCGGTGCGGGCAGTAACTGTTAAAAAACTGTTTTCATAAAAAGAATCTGGAAACACTTTTTGGATTTCTTCTGGTTTGGCATTTGTAGTTACATCCCAATCGGCGGGCTCTTTTTCCATTAAAAAATCACGAACGCATCCGCCCACAATATATGCCTCAAAACCAGCCCGTTTAAGGCTATCCATAATATTTTTAATCTCTTTTGGAATTTCCATATTTTATTTATTCTATCTTACTATTTACTTTTTTTCAATTTTCAGGTTTCTTTCATTTTGTGTGTCATTTAATTATTCTTGTGATCTTGGGGATATTATAACCAACTGCAATGTTTTTGCCTACGCACAATTATTGCAGTTAGATAATCAAAACTTTCATTCATAACAAATATTTATAATTTATAAGCGGTTTTAATTTTTTTAAACAAATCTATACCTTCCGCCTTTTCAGTAGTAAAAACGCTAATTTGTTTTTCACCTAACCCAAAAAAATCAGCTAAAATTTTAATTTCTTTTCTGCAATCAAATGGATGTAGCCATACGCTTTTTTGAGCAGAATAAAAACCCAGTTCTTTAAGCTTATATCTAAAAGCATTTCTTTGCGTTCTTTGTTTGTTTGGAATATCAAATGCCACGATCCTTATTTTACCGTCCCATTTTCTGGGCCTCAAAATTTTAAGCTCCATAACCCGATATTTTTTAATAACATTCAAACCCCTATCAGTAGGGATAATTTTAATATCATGATTATTTTTTTCAATAGTAATAAGCTTGTTCCGTCGCAAATAATTAAATGAATTGGTAAAAGTTTTTTTATTATACCTATCCGTTTTAAATATAACCTTGAATAAACGTTGGAGAAAAAACGGTGAAGTCGCGGCAATGGTTATCATGCCCGTAAAAACCAAATATCCTAAAATTTTTTTTGAAGTATCTGATTTCATTTTAGCATTTATTCAGTATAACCTACTGTAATGTTTTTGCCTACGCAAATTTATTGCAGCGATCAAGCCATGATTAATGTTATGGCACCACATATATTTTACCCTAGTATTTGCTTTTTTTCAATAAATTCGGTAAAATATATTAAATTGCCCTCGTGGTGAAACTGGATATCATGCTCGGCTTCGAACCGATCGTTCCGGGTTCAAATCCTGGCGAGGGCACAAAAAAAACATGAAAAAAATTATTTTATTTATTGTATTATTTTTACTGTTTTTACCTATGGTAATAATGTATGCTGAAGGTGCGATGGATGAAACTCCTCCTCCTATGCCTCCTTGTTCGGTCGCGGGCGATCCGAGCGCTACTGGGTTGGTGCCATGCGGATTAACTTGCAGTTGTACTATTTCAAATTTTTTTGTGATGCTGGGCAGAATCTTTAACTTTTTAATGACAATGATAGTTGCCCCCTTGGCAACCTTAATGTTAATAGTTGGAGGAATAATGATTTTAATTTCGGCTGGAAATCCCGGTTTGGCAACTAAGGGTAAACAAACTTTATATCTTGCAATTATTGGTATGGCATTGGCTTTTGGATCATGGGTGATAATTAATTTTATTCTAACAACCCTTGGATATGCCGGCGCATGGAACATTCTTTAATAAAAATTTACGCCCCCATAACTTAATGGTAAAGTAGCTGCCTCTTAAGCAGCCTATGAAGGTCCGATTCCTTCTGGGGGCACAAGGCTTTACAAAATAAATAAAATAGAGTACAATAAAAAATTATGAGTTTAACAACCAAAGAGAAAGCGAAAATAATAAAAGAAATAGGTATTAATGATAAAGATACCGGTTCTTCAGATGTTCAGATTGCTTTGCTTACTAAAGAGATAGACAAGCTGGTTTTGCATTTGAAAAAACATGCAAAAGATATTCACTCAAAGCGCGGTTTAATTGGAATGGTTATTAAAAGAAAAAAGCTTTTAGCTTATTTAAAAAAGGAAGACGAAAAAAGATACAACAAAATTATTAAAGAAATCGGACTAAAAAAGTAACTCATGCAGCCAAAACCAAAAGAACAAAGAGTTGAAGTTTTAATTGATGTTCAAAATTTGTACCACTCTGCAAAAAATCTTTACCACGCAAAAGTTAATTACCAAGAAGTTTTAAAAAACGCAATAGCCGGAAGAAAGTTTATTCGGGCTTTTGGCTATGTTGTGCGCACAAAAACTGGCGAGGAAGCGCCATTTTTTGATGCTTTGGGAAAAATTGGCATTGAAACGCGGGTAAGAGACTTGCAGGAATGGTACGGCGGAGCCAAAAAAGCAGACTGGGATGTTGGCATTGTAATTGATGCAATCAGAACCGCTCCCGGCTTGGATGTAATTATTTTGTGCTCGGGAGACGGAGATTTTATTGCTTTGGTGGAATATTTAAAAAACCAAGGAAAACGAGTGGAAGTTATGGCGTTTGGCAAAACAACTTCCGCAAAACTAATTGAAGTTGCCGATGAATTTATTGACCTTGACGACGGCCTGCCCAAATTTTTACTGAAGAAATAATGAATAAACTAGTTTTAGGTTCAATTGTAATAGTTATTGTTTTAATCGTCGCTACCAGCGGAATTTTTGCATGGCAGTATTTTGCGAAGCCAGAGACAAACTCTCAAAACGCTTTTAATTGGGAAGGCTATTACCAACTTGAACAGTTTGCTCCGCCGGATGAGGTATGGGAATATTCTCTTTTTATTTCAAGCAACGGAGGCAAATGGAAACTGCGACTTGATGTGGATGGCTACCAAACAATGGTAAGAATAAATGCTACTGCAAACAATATTGGAAATTCTTTGGATGTTGTTTTTGATTCTTATAATACCGATTCAGAAGATATAGATTTTATGGTGCCAAAATTATGGAAAAAAGGAGATGTTTTGTTTACTTTAACCCCTGTCCAATCAGGGATAGCCGTAGAATGGAAAAAAATGGAATCTAATTTATTAAAACCGAAACCACAAGAAAATATTTTCAAAAAAGTAAAATAATAAATTGCGGAGCCTCCTCAAATTTTTATTAAAGAAATAGTAATTGATTTTTAAGGCAAAATTTGGTAGGATTAATCATAATAATAAATCCTAAAAAATAAATTTATGGACGGAGATTTAATGAAAAATGCAGATATGCAAAAAATAGGTGCTGAAGGCCAAAAAATATACGAAGAGATTAAATCAAAATATGAACCGGCGCAAAACGGCAAGTATTTAGCAATAGAAGTTGATAGCAAAGATGTTTTTTTGGCAGACAGCACGGTTGAAGCAGTTGAAATGGCAAAAAAGGAACACCCAAACAAAGTTTTTTATATTGTTAGAATAGGTTTTGATTCTGTGCAGACCATAGCAAATTATATCTTAAATAATGATAAAAGGGACATTTATTAAAAACACTCCTCTTATTCAAATTTTCGTGGGATGGGGCCAAAATGTTGAGGCTCCTTTTGTAGTTTTAGACACGGGTTTTACAGGGTATCTACAAATTACTAAAAAAATGGCAGAAGAATTGGGGCTAAAAATAACCGGCGTCTTGCCAGTAGTAATTCCCAACGGGCAAATAATTAATGTCCCTACCGCATTTGCTTTTGCAAATATGGAAGGCGAGAAAAAGTATATGGAAGTTTTGATAGCAGATGGCTTGCCCTTGGCTGGAATAAGTTTTTTATCAAAATTTGGATACAAAGCAGAGGTGGATTGTAAAAACAAAACAATCGCGCTCGAAAAAGCATAAAAGCAGGGCCTCGCAGGTTAACATATGTTAACCTGAATGAGAAGAATAATATATCGCTACGCTAAATTTATGGCAAAATCATCAAAAAAATCTTCACGCGATAATTCTTCAGAAGCTGAAAAAAAGTTTTAAAAATACTGAAAGAGATTAAAAATCCGAAATCGCCGCTTAGAGTAATTGGATATTGTATAAGCGATAATGGAGAAACAAAAACCGAAATCGGATTCAAAAAAATAATTAATTGCGAGGCGCGGCGTACTAATTCATACTTATCTTTATAATTTTTATAGAAATAAGCATGCATTTGTACTTCGCTCTCGCCAAAAAAAATGGCAGTAAAAGATACGTTTGAAATAAAGGTTGGCTCGAAGCCAATTACAATTAAGACTACCAACTGGACCGAGCAAGCCTCGGGTTCTTGTTTGGTTAGTTGCGGAGAAACAGAGGTTTTGGTAACCGCTGTGTTAAGCCCGTTTTCAAGGCCCGACATAGATTATTTTCCTCTAACAGTTGAATACGAGGAAAGATTTTATGCTGCGGGAAAAATATTTGGCTCGCGCTTTATGAAAAGAGAATCAAGGCCAACAGAAGAAGCAATTTTAACCGGCAGAATGATTGACCGCGCAATAAGGCCGTTGTTTCCAAAAGATTTTAAAAAAGAAGTTCAAGTTGTTGTAACTTGTTTGTCTTGGGACGGTGAGAATGACCCAGACATTTTAGGCATGATTGGCGCCAGTTTTGCTTTGGCAACTTCACAAATTCCCTGGAACGGACCGCTTGGCGCAATTAGAATTACAAAAAACCCTTCGACTGGCGCTCAGGGCGAGTGGGTTTTTAATTCTAACTATACGCAAAGAAAAGAAAGTGAGCTTGATTTAACTTTGTCTGCAATTGAAAGACCTGCCCTGAGCCGAGCCGAAGGGGGCGGGGATATTTTGGTAAATATGATTGAAATGGGAGCAAAAGAAGTTGACGAAAAAGATGTTTTACAAGCCTACGAAGTTGCCAAAAAAGAATTAAAAAAAATAATTGAGGCGCAGATTAGCGCAATCAAAAAAATTGGGAAAACAAAAGATGTTTTTGAGCCAGCTGTTGAATTAGATATTGAAAACGAAATTAAAGAATGGCTTGGCGATAAATTAGAAGAAGCGGTTACTAACGCTCCAAAGGGAGAAAAAAATCTTGGAGCAACCGAAGTTTTAAAAGAAGA
>JBBTVU010000050.1:9376-9622 GCA_038063115.1 Patescibacteria group bacterium
CAGAAAAATATCCTGGCGAGGAAAACCTGCCTGCCGGCAGGCAGGGAAAAACAGGTCAGGTATTGGCCTATTTTGAGAAGGAGATAAAAAGAATAATTATTAGAAATATAATTGAAAAAGACCATAGGCCAGACGGCAGAAAATCAACAGAAATTAGGCCGTTGTCCTGCGAGGTTGCGGTTTTACCAAGAGCCCACGGAAGCGGAGTATTTTTTAGGGGGCTTACAAGAGTGCTTTCAATTTTAA
>JBBTVU010000051.1:0-1596 GCA_038063115.1 Patescibacteria group bacterium
GGAAAAAGCAGTACTGGGAATAATAGCTGTTGCAGATACAATTAAAGAAAACACCATTGAAGCAGTAAATGCGCTACAGAAAAAAGGAATACAGGTATTTATGATTACCGGTGACAACAGGCGTACGGCAGAGGCAATTGCCAAGCAAATTGGAATTACAAATGTATTGGCAGAAGTTTTGCCGGAAGACAAAGCCAACGAGGTCAAAAAACTTCAGGGAACCGGAATTAAGGTTGCGATGGTGGGAGATGGAATTAACGATGCTCCGGCCTTAGCCCAAGCAGATTTAGGAATTGCCATGGGTGGAGGCACTGATGTTGCAATGGAAACAGGAGGAATCGTAATCATTAAAAACGATTTGCGGGATGTTTTGACAGCAGTGAGTTTGAGCCGCGATACAATGGGTAAGATAAAACAAAATATGTTTTTTGCATTATTTTACAATGTCATCGGCATTCCAATTGCTGCGAGAATCTTTGCTGGAATAGGTCTTGTGTTAAGGCCTGAACTAGCAGGATTGGCAATGGCTTTCAGTTCTATTTCTGTGGTATCTAACTCTTTATTGCTTAAATACTTTAAGCCAAATAAAAGAAATTATATATCTCTGGTTGCGCCTATTGTTCTTGCCATACTTTTTACTTTTATTTTTATTGAATTTGGCAGAATAAGCTCCGATATGGGCGGATAATTATTAACTAAAAAACAATGGAAAAAATAATATTATCAATTTCGGGAATGCATTGTAATTCCTGCGCAAAAATAATTGAGACCACCCTTGAGGAAAAAGAAGGGGTAAGTTCAATTTCGGTAAACTATGATTCCAAAAAAGCATTTTTGGAATTTGATGAGCAAAAAATAAATTTTGATGAGATTAAAAGTGAAATTGAGACATTGGGATACAAAGCATCGTAAAAAACAAAAACTACTCTTGAAGAGTAGTTTTTGTTTACGGTTGGTAAACTGTCGGTAACTTTGCTTCCCAAAAGTTTAAAAACGAGTTAATATAAAAATAACAATTTAAATTATCAAGAGAGCAGGACGGGAACTGGCCCAATATAACCTGCCGACAACCTATCCGACAAAAGCTAAAGCATTTTGACGGGCAAGGTGCCAAGTCCAGCCCGCGAGGGAAAGATAAGGTCGGCCTTTGTATTCTTTCTTTTTCGGAAAGAATTTTTTGTTATTAATAATTATTAAATTAATTTTATTATGATTACACCAAAAACATATACAGTAGAGAGCGTCACATCAGGGCATCCTGATAAAGTTTGCGACCAGATATCAGACGCCATTTTAGATGAATGTTTAAGACAAGATCCTTATACTAGAGCTGGCATTGAAACTTTTGGAAACCACGGGCTCTTGGTTATTGGCGGAGAGGTCACAACAAAAGCAAATTTTAGCGCAGAAGAACTTGCGAAAAAAGTTTATAGAGAAATTGGTTACGAAAAAGATTTGCATATTATAACTGGCATAGTGAAACAATCACCGGATATCGCGCAAGGCGTTGATACGGGGGGAGCCGGAGATCAGGGAATAATGTACGGATATGCTACAAACGAAAATTTAGAATTTATGCCACAGGCTGTTGTAAAA
>JBBTVU010000051.1:1606-5912 GCA_038063115.1 Patescibacteria group bacterium
ATGAATTGGCAAGGGGTCTTGAAAATTTGAGAAGGCAGGAAAATATCTCGTGGTTAAAACCAGACGGAAAAACACAGATTACCGTAGAAGATGGAAAAATTAAAACCATTTTGGTAAGCGCCCAGCATGATGAAAACATAAGCCATGATGAAATAAAACAAATACTTGCAGAAAAATTAATAAAACCAATTATTGGCGATATTTCAGGCGTAGAAATTTTGGTAAATCCAACGGGTAGGTTTGTCCAGGGCGGTTTTGAAGCAGATGCAGGATTAACCGGTAGAAAAATTATGGTTGATACTTATGGTGGGTTAATTACTCACGGCGGAGGATGTTTTTCCGGCAAAGATCCCAGCAAAGTTGATAGATCGGGAGCCTATATGGCAAGGTTTGCCGCAAAAAATTTAGTTGCTTCGGGCGCCGCCAAACAATGCCTGGTTTCAGTAGCCTATGCAATTGGAAAAGCAGAACCTTTAATGGTTGAAGCAATAAATGAAAAGGGCGAAAGTCTGGCTGACCTTGCAAAAAGCAAATTTGATTTCAGGCCGAGGGCAATTATTGAAAGATTAAATTTGCGCCAGCCAATTTACCAAAAAACAGCTGCTTACGGGCACTTTGGAAAACCAGATCTGCCATGGGAAAAAATTGAGGCATAAAACAAAAACACGATTTTTAGTCGTGCTCTTGTTTTGTAGATTTGGTTATGACAAATGTTTTGAAACCAATTTTGTCATTTCAAACATATTCACTACTGCCTTTCCGCCAAAAACTGGTTTTAATTTAGCGTCAGCAACAATATTTCTTTTGTTCTTCGGGTCCTGAAGATTATTTTTTTTAATATATGCCCAAAGTTTTTTTACAACCTCGGATCTTGGCATAGGGCCCTTTCCCACAACTGCTTCCAAGTCAGCTGAGAGACTTAACGGCTTCATAAAAGCCGAATTTGCTTTTCCTGGCATAGTTTTGTTTTTTTCGGCTCAACCGAGGCGCTGCCATAAGATGGCCGAAAGTTTAATAATTTTTTATTACAATTACATCTTACCATATATTATAGCTTAAAACAACTATTTATAAAAAAAGATGCGGTTTGTCAGTTGACTCCCCGCTTTTTGTTTGCTCACCTTACTGCCTCCTTTCGTTTTTTCTTTAGTGACCTTCTGTCTTTCTTGAACAAAAAAGTCACATCTCTTATTTTGCCGTTTTGTCCGAGCCTGTTGAAGATTTTGATTCTTGATTGCGGATTGCGCCACAAAAAATATGCTTGGGTTTCTGTGCAGCGCCACAGGTCGCGTCGTTTTCCGTCGGCGCACAAAGCGTCCCTGACGGCTGATTCTTCAAACCTATTGTCTCCGTCTTGGAGATATTTTGCCACAGCTTCATTATCATGTGGCGCGTATATAAACCATTCATGGCGCTGTTTTCCCATGGCTTTCCCCCTTAGATTTCAAAAGTCAAGTACGGTTTAAGTTATCATATATTTTACCTGAATAAATGTCAATTTTATCCACTTTTAGGCTATTTTTGCTCTTGCCACGTTAGAAATTTATTTCTAACGTGGCTTGCTTTGCACCTAAATTAGGAGTATAATAAAAGAATAACATGCGAAAAAATATTGTTATAAACGACCCAAAAGAAGCTGGTCTAATTGCGGATTTGCAAGAAAGGGCAGACATTAAGGCAGAAAGAATTAAAAGGCTTTTAGCGCTTCCTGACCTAACAAAAAAGGAAAATTCTCCTGTTAAAATTATAAACGATAAAATAATGGAACTCCCCGTGTGGAGAGATTTTGATGTGGTTGATATTCCCAAGATTGTTTCCGTGCAAGATGATTTTGATCTTTTAAATACGCCGGCAGATCATCCCAGCCGAAGAGAAACAGATACTTATTATTTGGATGACACTCATATTTTGAGAACGCAGATGACGGTAATGTGGCCGTATTATTTCAGAGATAAAGAAGTTTTGGAAAATTTAAAAAATAACGGAGAGGTTGGTTCATTGTCGCCTGGGATCGTTTTTAGAAAAGATGAAATTGACAGAAAGCACTTTCCGGCGTTTCATCAAACAGATTTTTTATATGTTTGCAGAAAAGATAAAAGAGTTATTACATTAAAAGAATTGCAAGATATTCAAGCAGATGCGGTAAAAGCCATTTTTGGAGATATTGAATTTAGATTTTTAGTTGATACTTTTCCCTTTACAGATCCGTCGACTCAAGTGGAAATCAATTGGGGAGGAAATTGGATTGAAATTACCGGAGCAGGGCTTGTGCATCCAAACTGTTTAAGAAACTTTGGTTTAAATCCCGAAGTTTATAACGGATGGGCGGGCACTTTTGGTTTAGATAGAGTCGCAATGATAAAAATGGAAATTCCGGATATTAGAATTTTGTGGTCTGAGGATTCGCGCATTACTAGCCAGTTTAAAGACATAAACAGCAAATATAAAGAAGTAAGCAAATATCCGGAGACAAGTCGCGATATTTCTTTTATAATAGATAAAAATATAAACTTAAATAACTATTATGAAATTGTCAGGGATTTTGCAGAAAATTTAATTGAAGAAGTAAAATTAGTTGATGAATTTGAAAATGAAGAAAAATTCGGCAAAGACAAAAAAAGCTATACATTTAGAATCACTTACCGAAGCCCCGAAAGAACTTTAACCAATGAAGAAATTAACATTATCCAAGAAAAAATCCGCCAAAAAACAAAAACAGACTTAAGCGCAGTGTTGCGCTAAAATAATGAATTACGCGTTCATAGATTTTCAAAACACGGACAATACGACAAAGCAGTTGCTCGGTTTTTCGATAGATTGGAAAAAGATGTGTGATTTTTTAAAAAATAGATGGGGGTGCGAAAAGATATTTTTGTATATTGGTGTTAATGACAGAGATTTAGAAACCGCTAAATTGACGGAAGAATTAAGAAATAGTGGATTTATAATCAGAGATAAAAAATTATTTTCCTATAAAAATAAAGACAAAGAGATAAATATCATTTGTCCGAAATGCGGGAACAAATTTATAGAAAAAATAGATACAGGTTTTAATAAAAAAGCCAACTGCGATGTTGACTTAACTGTGGACGCAATGGATTTGGCAAAAAAAGATAATATATTCTATATTTTTACTGGCGATGGCGATTTTGAATTTTTAATACAGAATGTTATTTTTAAAGGTGTAAAGACTTTTATTGTTTCTAGCGCCAGAAAAATAAGGATTAGTAAGAGGTATTCTGTGTCTAGGTTGTCTAAAAAATTAAGGAAACTGGTTATAGAAAATCCCGATAAAGTCTATCTTATAGAAATAAATAACTTAAAAATGAAATTTCAGAAAAGCTGATTTTATGTAAGGGAAAAGGCCACGAAGCGTGACCTTTTCTAATGACAGTTTAAGTATAGCAAAAAGTATATACTTATGTCAAGAGCGAATAAATTTTGGAGACAATGATGCATATTTTTTATATAATTAAACCATCAACAATACACGGGATAGGGCTTTTTGCTAATCAAAATATAAAATCAGGAGATTTAATATACACTCCGAACTCACTACTTGATGTTGATATCGCAAACGAACAGTTTGAGAAATTGTCTGGGTCTGAAAAAAGAGAAGTTAAATATTACGGATATTTTAATAAAAAAACACAAAAGTGGCATGTTGCATTTGATGCTATAAGAATTCTAAATCATGGCGAGAATAATTTTGCAAATGTTACTCAGAACGAAGATATGGTCATGACCGCAAAAAGAGATATAAAAAAAGGAAAAGAATTATTGCAGGACTATAAAGAAATATATCCGTTGGACGGAGAACATTTCAAAAGAATTAATAAAAAGTAAATTTATAAATAAATAAAAAATGAAAATAAATATAAAATCAAAAAACGAACTAAAAAAATTTATGCGGGAGAGAAAATTTCTTGTCTGGTATGTGAAAGAGCCGGAAAATTTACCAGTTGAATCAATAGTTGAACACACTTTGAATTACGGCGATTGGGACGATGTGCAAAAACTCATTAAAATAATCGGCATTAAAAAAATGGCAGAAATTTTCAGAAAACAAACCAGCGGTTTTAGAACGAATTATCGTCCAGAAGTAAGTAATTATTTTAAATTATATTTTAATAAATATGACAGATAATTTTCACAAAGAAATTTTAACCAAAGAGCAACTGGAACTTCTGCCTGTTGTCGGTGGTTTTTTAAAGGATTTTGGCTTAGTTGGCGGCACTGCAATAGCTCTGCATATTGGTCATAGGGAGTCAATTGATTTTGATATGTTTTCTTTTAAAAGTTTTGG
>JBBTVU010000052.1:0-1336 GCA_038063115.1 Patescibacteria group bacterium
TTTGCCGGCATACTCCAGCCAGTCGCCGTATTTTGAAATAACAAACCATTTTTTCCTTGTTTCGGACCAAATCATCGGGTCGCCTTTGTAAAACGGTTTTTTAACAATTTCTTTAGGTTTTAAGCGGTCTAATTCAAGCCATTTTTTAAAAACCGTTTCAATGGCGTAGTCTAACTTTCTGGTGTTTGCCCAGCTGGCAACTTTGTCAATTGCTTCTTTTGCTTTTTCAATGGAACCAGCCAATTCCAGCAACTGTTTTGCCGGTTTGGTAAATCGAGAGTATATTATCTTTTTCTTTTTAGCATTTTCTTTCAACTCTTGCAACCCCAAACCCTTTGACATAAAAAAGTGCGTAATGACATTTTGTATGGCGGTTTCTTCATTTAATTTTTCAAACTCGGTAATTTTTCCTCGTCCGTCGCGAAAGGATGTTTTTATATATTCTTCAATTTTCTTGGCATTTTTTTCTCCAATAATTTTCGGAACTTTCAGGCCGCCAAGCCCTTTGTCTTTATAGATTTCTGTAACATCAACTTTCAAATTTTCTAAATATTCTGCAGATTTTATGTAAGCATTTATATGAAAAGCGCTGTCGCCCCTAATATTGAGCAACTCCGCCATTTCCCTAAATATTTTCGCAACTTCTTTATTCATCTTAATTCATACTATCATTTTTCTTTACAAAAAAAAGCCCGAATCGCGTGATTCAGGCAGCGAACATATATCAGCTTTGTAAAAGAGCGCGCAGCTGGAGGATTCTCGCTGCCAAAACAGTAATTGGCGATAAAGTCTCATGGCAGTTTATTCCAGCTTTTACACCGAGCAACTTTATCATACTCTCGCCAGTTGCACAGTCAAAAAGCTTTTGAATCTCCGGCTCGGCAAGTTTTTCTAGACGGTCGAGTTCTTGGCCGATGTTCATTAGCGCTTGGCCTAAATGCGCTTCAAAGAAACTTGAAAGCATCGCTTCTGTGATATGTTCGGGCTTGATATCACAAGAAATTACCGGAACAACGTCTTTTTCCTGAAAGGATTGCCGTTGTTTATCGGTAATAAAAGGAGAAAAAATAACTATCACAATTCCATTCTCAAACTTATCAACGATTCCAATTGCGTCCTTTGTAACGGACGCTCCGCCGATGCGTGAGAACATTTCCGCATTACGGGCGACCACAATTGTCATAGGTTCAATTTTCATCTTTTTACTCCTTCTTTGGCAGTGAAAAGTCCCAGTTTAAATTTATAATAGTTAAAAGAAAAACGCAATAGTTTGAAAAATGGCGAAAATTTTGATAATATAATCATATGGAAAAGAGACATAGAATTTTTATTGCTA
>JBBTVU010000053.1:0-8457 GCA_038063115.1 Patescibacteria group bacterium
CGCTGGCTTCTTCTGTTTTTAGTAATGGTTTTTTCTTTGTATTTTTTGATTTCCTGTTGCAATTTGTCTTTAGTCTCCACTACTGTCAAAAGTAGGTCGTCGCCTGAAGATTCGGCCATAATTTTTTTACTCGGCAGCAAAATTCTGGCTTCTGATCTAAAAACTTCCCCTTTGTTATGGTGCTTGCTTTCTTTTTCAATTTCAAAAAAAACTTCGGCCAATGTATTTTTATCTTCCTCTTTTTTTAAAACATTTATAAATTTCTTAAGGCTTCCAATTTTTTCTTCAATAAAACTTTTAAGACTGGCTGTTAATTCAAGATTTTTTGTTCTAATTATAATCTTCATTTTATTATTTGAATTTCTGTTTCTAATAATATGCCAAATTTTTCTTTAACTTTTTTTTGCGCCAGCCTGATTAATGCTAAAACATCTTTAGCTTTTGCGTTTCCCAAATTAATAATAAAATTTGCATGAAGTTCTGATATTTGGGCTCCTCCTATTTTTTTGCCCTTAAGACCCGCTTTTTCTATTAACTGGCCTGCGCGGATTACCTCTCCTTTTATTTCAGGGTTTATAAACACGGAGCCGGCCGAAGGAAACTGAATGGGGTGATTATTTTTTCTATAATTTAAAAACTCCTTTATCTTTTTTTGAACTTTTTTCTTATCGCCTCTTTCTGGTGAAAAAATAACAGATAAAATTATTAAATTTTTATTCTTTTTAAAAATGCTGCTTTTTAAAGAAAACTTGCATTGTTTTTTTAGTAATTTTTTTATCTTTGATGTCTTCATGTCCAACGCTTCTATATATTCTACTGAATCAGAAATTTTGTCTCCAAACGCCTGGGCATGGCCAAAAATAGCGCCTCCCACCGTAGCCCCAGGAATACCTGAACACCATTCAAATCCTTTAAAAGCATTCTCGCCAGCAAGGCTGGCCAGTCCCGATAGCGTCATTCCAGCTGAAACAAAAATATTTTTTGAATTCAGAATTCTGGCTGCTTGCTCCCCGTAGGGTTCTTCTGAATTCTGAATTCTAATTACCAATCCATTAAATCCTTTGTCCGAAACTAAGATATTACTGCCCCCGCCCAAAATAAAAATTGGCAGTTTTAACTTTTTTGCTATTTTTACGGCCTTTATCAAATCTTCATTCGTTTCTGCAATAAAAAAATATTTGGCAGGTCCGCCAATTTGAAAAGTAGTATAGTCTTTCAACAAAACTCCTTTTTGCGCTATCGGCAATTCTTCTTTTAATTTTTTGAAAATCTTATCTTCCATTGTTTTATCCTCCGCTCAAAAAAGAGTTTAATTTTGCCCTTGTCGCAGGCCCCACTACGCCCGTACCTGAGAATAGGCCGAGAGGAATTAAAATTTCTGCCCTATATTTTTCTTGAAAACGAATTACGGCTGACTTAGTCAGACCGCCAAAATTTCCAGTTACAAGGCCTTCGGGATAAATGCCTGAACCCTGCGATTTCAAAAAACTCTGCAAACATTTAACATCTTCATTATTTGACATTCCAAAATATAAATTATTATTCAGTTGTGAACACGGGGCGCTGCTGTTATTTCCGCCGTTCCTCTGCGCGATAATATCGGCTATTTGTTTTTTTAATTCGGCTATTTGATCCAAAAGTTTTTGTATTAATACTGGATCTTCCTGCGGAGCCTGGCCAGCGATAGAAACGGTGAAAGTATAGGGATATGTGAACTCTGATCCGTCAAATCCAATAACTTTTGTCTGCAAAGAAGGTAAAATAATCAATGAATTATAATCATTGCCAAAATTTTTAAGATTGATTTCTCCTTGTTCTTTTTTATCCAGCTCCAAAAAATTTATTGAATAACTGTTGTTTTTATCAAAAACAATGTAGGGAACCATAAAATCTAACCCGGCCAAACTTGAAAAATTTAATTTTAAATCGCCGCTTCCCCCAATGATTTTTTGCCAGTTGCCCGCCCAATTTTTAGTAACGTTTGTTACAGAAAGCGAACTATTCCCAGACAGGGGTAAAAAATTGAGGGTGGGATTCAGCCTAAAACTGCTTAAATTTACATTTAAGTAGCAGTATTTTAAACCCAAAGAGCAATCGTTAATAACAGAGGCGATTGTCCAGTTTGTAAAAATCTGGGAAAAATTTTCTTTTGCCAAATTTTTTTGTAAGGCATAATTTATGCTATTGATACCAATAAGCTTTGTCTTTAAAGAATCAATTAAAACGTTAATGCTATAATGGTCCACCAAATAACTTGTAAAAACTCCTGCAATTCCGTAATCGTATTTTGTTTCCTGCCATTCGGTTAAAGAATCTGTTGGTTTTTCTAAAAATGTTTGAACTCTTTTTCGCAAATTACTCCCCGAATAAGGAGTATCATATCCTAAAATAGTTGAAGAATAATCTGCCCGCATCTCGTTAAGCCAAACCTCGTCTTGCGCGCTAAAAATCCTGTCCTTTTGATTAAAAATAATTAAGTGTACAAGCTCATGCGCTAAAAATACTTTCATTTCAGGGCTTTCAATCTGGCCCGTAGGCAAGTAAAGCATCTCCCTCTCATTTGAATCTGAGGTCTGCAATTTAAGATATTCGTCCGCCTCTCTAAAATATCCGCCGGCGCCCTCTTTCATTGGATGAAATAAAACAGTAATCTTTTCATCTCCATCAACTCCCGGTTTCCATTCATAACCAAAAACAGAAGTCAGTGTCGGATAAATTTTGTTATGAAATTCCGTTGATAAGTTCTCAATGCTGTATATAATTTCGCTTTGTTTTGCCGGTAATTGTGAATCCCACCAATTTTTTTCAATATAAAAATAAAGGCCGGGAGCAGTTTTTACAAGCGTAGCTGTTATCTGCGACCTTGCTGATGCATCAAAATTTTCATCTACATAAAAACTTATGCTGTCACTGAAATTAACCGCCCCGACTCTCGTTGCGGAAAATAAAATAAAAAAAACAGCGCCGGCAAGAATAATATTTTTTGACCTTTGTAAAATTTTCATAAAAATTACGGTTGCTTTACTTGATGTTTGTCTTAATTATTCATTTTATCACAAAAAACAATAGAGGGTAATTTTACCTCGGAGATGGTTTATAGTGCGGCACAAAACTTTTCAAAAATTCTATTATTTTTTCTTTTTCGGAGTTATCTATTATTTCTTCAAGCTGTTTTAGTTTTTCTTCTAAGCTCAAAGGATTTATGTCTGAGAGTTTTGCCATAAAAATTTTTTGATTTTGGGTGGCGACAGTTCCTTCTTCTGCTGTTAAAACCTCCTCAAATAATTTTTCTCCCGGCCTTCGTCCCGTGAAAACGATGGCGATATCTTTATCCGTATCAAGACCGGATAATTTTATCATTTCTTTAGCCATGTCTAAAATTTTAACAGGTTTGCCCATATCTAATACAAATACCTCTCCGCCCCCTCCCATGGCTCCTGCCTGCATAACCAATAAGCATGCCTCGGAAGTCAGCATGAAATATCTTTTCATTTCGGGATGAGTAATTTCCACAGGACCGCCTCTTTTAATTTGGTCTCTAAAAGTAGGAATTACGCTTCCTCTGCTATTTAATACATTTCCAAATCTTACAGAAATGAACTTTGTATGATTCTTCTGGTTGCAAGCTTGGCATATCATTTCGCCCCCCCTTTTTGTGGCTCCCATAATGGATGTTGGATTGACCGCCTTATCAGTTGAAACAAAAATAAATTTTTCTGCGCCATGGCTTAAAGCTGATTCCGCTAATATTTTTGTCCCAAAAATATTGTTTTTAACAGCCTCATCGGGCTGCTCTTCCATTAGCGGGACATGTTTATAGGCTGCCGCATGAAAAATAACTTTTGGATGGAATTTTGTAAAGACTTCTTCTATTTTTTTCCTATCTGTTACGTCCGCCACCAGCGACTTAATTTTTAAATCCGGAAATTTACTTTTCAGCTCTTCTGATATATTAAAAATTCCTGTTTCATCCTGGTCTAAAAGCAAAAGCAGAGACGGATCAATTTTTGCCGTCTGCCTAGATAATTCTGAACCTATGGAACCTGCTGCCCCAGTAATTAAAATTATTTTATTTTTTATGAAATTGTCTATCTCTTTTGTATCTAATATAACTTGCTCCCTGCCAAGTAAATCTTCTAATTCCACATCTTTTAAATTTTTAAATGAAACTTCTCCATTTATAATTTCAGATATCGGCGGGGCCATTTTAATTTTTTTAATTCCCGCGCCTCTTCCAAGCTCCACTGCCTCCTTAATTATTTTATGCCCGGCCGCCGGCAGGGCAATAATTAATTGTTTTATTTGCTCCCGCCGCGCAATGTTCGGAATATCAGAAATTCTTCCTAAAACTTCTAACCCATGTATTCTGACTTTTTGCTTTATAGGGCTGTCGTCAATAAAACCAACCGGAAAATAAGAAGTATTTTGAGATGAAAGAATGCTCCTTAAAATCTGCTCTCCGGCATCGCCCGCTCCGACAATCAGTGTTCTTTCTTTTGTTGCCATTCGGCTGGATCCTAAAATATAAAGATAAATTCTCTTGGATAAACGCAAGGCCCCGCAAAAAATAAGCACTAAAAAATAACTTAAAAAAATTGTCGATCTTGGAAAACCGCTTAAATAAGGAAAATGGCCTGATGCAAAATTAGATAAAAGAATAACAAGCCCTAAAAGCAGAAATGATGTTGTTACCGATCTAAACAGAGAAATCAATTCGCTAGTTGAAACATAAGCCCAAGAAAAAGAATAAAGCCCTTGAAAATAAAATACTGGAACTGCAAAAATTACGGCCAAGCCCGTCATTCTTAAAATAAAAGGCATATATTGGGCTGGTATAAAACCATCGAATCTTATCAAAAAAGCCAGCCAAACAGAAACAGCAATTAAAATTACATCTGCAATAATAAAAAATATGTTGCGCGTTGTAGTTGTTTTTTTAAAAATATTAAGCATTTAATGCGATTTCTTTTAAACTTTTTACAATATAATTAATATCTTTTTCTTTTAAATTATTAAAAAATGGCAGTGCCAACATTCTGCTGCTTATATTTTCACAAACAGGAAAGTCTCCTTTTTTATAACCGAACATTTCCATATAAAATGGCTGCAAGTGTATTGCCTGGAAATAATTTCCGCATTGAATTCCCTTTTCTGCCATTTTTTCAATTATTTTATCTCTTTTTATGCCCGCCAAATTTTCTGGCAGTTCTACAACGTAAACAAACAGGCTTAATTTATTTTTGGGATTAATATAAGGAATTTCTATATCTTTAATTTCTTTTAACTTTTGGCTATAAATTTTGGCAACATTTTCTCTCTTTTTTAAAATTTCTTTTATTCTTTTCATCTGCGCAATGCCCAGCGCGCAGCTCATTTCATCTAAGCGGAAATTATACCCCAGCATAATATGTTCTAACCATTTTCCGTTTTCAATTTTCCGGCCTTGATTCGCCATGCTTCTGCATAATTCATAAATTTTTTTGTTATCAGTTAAAATCATTCCTCCTTCGCCGGTATTGTGTAAACAAATAGCGCCATATCCACCCACAAAATTTTCGAATCCCTTTACTTTAAAATCATAAACAAATTCATGAAATTTTTTTTTCTCTATTTTTTTTATTCTTAAAACAGCAATATCCTCTAAGAGAAAACTCGGACAATTTATTTGCTTTTGATTCAACCATGTATTAATTGTTCCTACGGATACAGAATTCTTGTAATCAATTCTGTTTTTTTGAATATGCGAAGATTCGTCACTAAAAGATAAAAAACTTATAGGAATACAATTTTCTTTTGCCGTTATTTGTTCATGACCTAATATTTCACAGGTATAGCTGTAGCACAATTTTCCTTTTTTCGAATAGTATTTATTTCTTTCCATACGCGATTGAATGCCCATGGTTAACAATAAATAATGAAATCCATTAGCTAAATTTTCGGACGCAACTTTTAATTTTCTACTTATACAGCCATTTACTATACGCTTGTGGCCATCACCATTCAAAAGTCCTTCAATAAAAGCCGCCTTATTTTCATTCGTCGTACTCCAAACAACATTCGGGATATTTTTTTCGTAAACATTTTTACCGCAATTTAAATTTTTAAATAAACTGGAGTGTAACAATCCACCGCACAAAACTGTGCATCTGCGCTCTTCTTTGTTTTCCATAATCACTGCTTTAAAATTTGGCCAAATTGAAATAAAAATATTTTTAACCTCTTTAGCGAAGGTGTTTTTTTCGTGCAGGCCAAAGGTAAACCGCAATCCTCCGCCGCTTTTATCCATATCATATCCCCCTTCGGAAACAAAATATCCCAATAGTTTGCAAAATTCTTTATCTATTTTTAGCCTTCTATTTACGTACTTTCCGCCACCGCCGCCTACTCCACTGTTTTTTATGATTATTTTTTCGTTATCATATTTTACATTATCTTTATTATCTATGTGGTTTAAAACATCAATTTCCTCTATAAATTTATCAGGTTCAGGCAATCTTCTTGGCACAACTAAATAGTCATCTATTTTTAAATCTTTTCCTAAAACTTCCTTGATCTCGCCATTTTTTACCGAAAAAACACTGTGAGATTTTGTTATTTCTACTTCTCTTCCCTTTTCAAGACATACTTTTAATATTTCGCTATTTATATTGTGCTTTATAAAAGCACTTATTTTTTGCCAAGATATTTTACCGTCTTTATTAAAAGATAAGCATTCATATCCCTCCGGCTCCCAATAATTATCGATCATAAAATCCATCAAAGAACCGATTTGAGCAAGCTTTGTTATTCCATCTTTTTTAATTAAAACCGGAGTGTTGTATCTTACTGAAGTAACTTGTTTATTCGGGTAAAAAGCAAATATTCCTGCGTCGCCAAAGCTTCCGCATTTTTTTCCATTTTGTTCCGACCCCAGCGCTTCGGCAGAATCTTCTATTAAAAAAAGTTTATGTTTTTCTGCTATTTTTTTTAATTCATTCCAATCGGCCGGCTGTGAAAAAACATCAACCGCTAAAATGGCTTTTGTTTTTGGCGTGATAGACCCTTCGACAAGCTCAGGGTTGATATTAAAAGTATCACTTTTAATATCAACAAACACCGGCTTTGCTTTTTCAAATAAAATACAGTTTGCAGAAGCAATAAAAGAAAAGGGGGTTGTTATCACCTCGTCTCCCTCGGCTATTCCCAACGCTTTTATAACCAAATGCAAGCCGCTTGTCCCAGAATTTACTGCAACGGCATATTTTACACCTGAAAACTTCGCCATTATTTTTTCAAACTCTTTATATTTTTTTCCTAAACTTAAAGAAGAAGTCTCTAAAACTTCTGCCACAGCTTTTTTTTCTAAGTCTGTAATATCGGGTTCCGACAAAGGAATTTTATAATTCATATTTTTTAATAAAATCTTTAGAAAAGCTAAATTTTGAAGCATTCGCTAAAACTTTTTTATCAAAAATTACTTTAGTTTTTAAAAATTTAATCCACCGATTTCTGTTATAGTTTGTTTTAGAATGACAAGACTTACAGAGCGGAATAAGATTATTTAGGTTTATATTATCTTTATTATAATCTATATGATGTACTGATAAATTTTTAGAAATACCGCATATCAAACACGCGCGGTAGATATGTTTTATATATAATTTTAGATCCTTGGTGAATTCAAATGGGTATGGCTCCTTTGAAATTCCCCCTTTCCAAAAAACACTATCCTTTCCTGCCTTAAATTCAGTTTTTGGCGAAAAATGAGTTCCTTTCAGCCCTTTATTCCAAGCTAATTTTCCTAACATACCTCTCGGATGAGGATTATTTTTAAAATAAAAAATTTTAAGGATACTTATCTTTTCTTTTGTCGCTGTTGTATGTCTCCTGCACCTATAAGAACAAAATCTAATTCTTTGAAGGCTGGGCAATACATAAAAATATTTATTACAAGTGGCACAAATTTTCTTTATCTTTTTTTTGTGAGGATTAGGATTATTGTGTCTCATCTTGCAACTCCGAGAACAATAAAAATTCTGACCATGTTTAAGCGACTTTTCGCAATATAAACAATTTTCAATATTTTCGTTTTTCATTTTCAATAATTCCTATTTTTTTAGCCGGGCAACCTGCCCAAATTTCATTTGAAGGGATATTCGTTCCATATTTGACAACAGAACCTGCCCCGACCAAACAATTCTCCCCTATTATGGTATTGGGCAAAATTACCGAGTTGGCTCCAACTTTACAATTTTTTTTAAAAATTATTTTCCCTTTTTTTTGGCTTATTGTATCCACTGAATAAATCTTTGTACCGCCACCTATCTGTACAAAATCTTCAATTACAACTCCGCCTTTTGCCTGAATGTAAACAAAAGCCCCGATGTCAGTTTCTTTGCCGAGTCTAAAATTTTTGACTCCCTGCACCACCCAGTTATTTTTTGTCATTTTTCCTTCTTTGATTTCCGGCGCTTGCCA
>JBBTVU010000054.1:0-3951 GCA_038063115.1 Patescibacteria group bacterium
TACGAAAAAATAAAAGTGCCGGCGCCGACTTTCTGTTTTCTGTGTCGTGTTCAGCGTAGAATGGCTTATTGTAACGAGCGAATGCTCTATAAGCGTGCATGCAATGCTCCAGACCATACTGAACAAATAATTTCGGTATTTTCGCCAGATAATCCTCAGAACGTATACGATCATACTGCATGGTGGGGAAACGAATGGGATGGCATTTCGTATGGCCGAGAAGTTGATTTTTCTATGCCATTTTTTGAACAGCTAAAGGAACTTTGGCAAAAAGTGTCAGATGTCGCGCTTCTTAATATTAATCCTGTAAACAGCGAATACTGCAGTATTACTGAGGGTAATAAAAATTGTTATTTCGTCTTCGGCGGAGATTTTAACGAAAATACTCTGTATTCCACCTACATTTTCAACAGTAAAGAGTGTATGGATACATATTGGGTGACTAAGAGTGAGTTTAATTATGAAACAGTAGACTGCATCTCGTGCACTCGACTCCAATACAGCTGTTACTGTGAAGAATGTTATAACTCTGTTTTTCTTTTTAATTGTCGCAACTGCCATGATTGTTTTGGATGTGTAAATTTAAAGAACGGAGCATATTGTATTTTCAATAAGCAATATGCCAAGGAAGAATACGAAGAATTTGTTCCTAGAATTATTGAGCATATGGACAAGATGCCTTATGTTGACAAAGGAGGACACGTTTATAAATTTGGAGAATTTTTTCCGGCACAAATAAGTCCCTTTGCATACAATGAAACTATTGCTCAGGAAATGTTTCCATTAAGTCGGGACGAGGCGCTTGCTCAAGGATTTAGCTGGAGAGAGCAACAAAAACGAAACTATGTTCCTACAAAACGAGCTTCTGAGTTGCCCGACCTCATTGCCGAGGTTTCTGATAGTATTTGCAACGAAATTATTGAATGCGATCACAAAGGAAAGTGTTCTGACCAATGTACAACTGCGTTTAAAATAACTCCCGTGGAATTACAGTTTTATAAGCAGATGCAAATTCCTTTGCCTCGTCTCTGTCAAAATTGTCGCCACTTCGCTCGAGTTCGTCAACGAAACCCAATTCAACTTTGGGAGAGAAAATGTATGTGTGCAGGTGTAACATCTGAAAGCGGAACATACGAAAACTCTGCTAAACATTTTTATGGCGATGGCCATTGTCAAAATGAATTTGAGACAAGTTATGCGCCGGAAAGGCCGGAGATTGTTTACTGCGAGCAGTGTTATAACCAGGAGATAGCGTAGCGATATCAACAAAAAGTAGTTTAATTTTAAAGTTGAGAGTTAGTGTCCTGCTATTCCAATATTTTTTGGAATAGCTCTGTAAAAAATGTGACAGTAAAATAAATTATGCTTATCGGTCATAAAAAACAGTGGGAGTTTTTGAAAAATAAGTTTGAGCGCGACCAGCTTTCCCACGCATATTTATTTACCGGTCAAGAAGGCTTAGGCAAAAAAATTTTTGCGAAAAATTTTGTAGAACTTATTGGTTGTAAATTTCCAGATTTAATGGTTGTTGAACCGGAGGGCGGAAAAGAAATATCAATTGCAAAAATCAGGGAAGTTCAAAATTTTTTAGCATATAAATCCTATAATGGTGGTTTTAAAGTTGTGATTGTCAACGACGCCCATTTAATGAACCAAGAGGCGCAAAATTGTTTTTTGAAAACTCTTGAGGAGCCCAAAGGAAAAACAATTTTAATTTTAGTGACGTCAAAACCAGAAATGCTTTTGCCTACAATATTTTCAAGGTGCCAAACAATAAAATTTTTAGGCAGGCCGGTCCAAGACCCGAAAAAAATTGATGAAGAAAATAAAATTTTGCAAGACGCGCTGAAAGTTGTTAGGTGTGAGTTATCAGAAAAATTTAAATATGCAAAATCAATTGATTTTGAAAAACAGAATGCGGCAGAAATTGTAGAAGTTTTACAAAAATATTTAAGGCATTTATTAATGGTAAAAATAGGAATTAATAAACCAGACCAGGCAGACGAAAACTTTTTGAAATATTCTGCTTTTGAAATAAAAAAGATTATAAATCTGACGGAAGAAATTTTAAATAAATTGCTTTTTACAAATGCTAATCCAAAATTGGCATTAGAAATATTATTAATGGATATTTAAAATATGACGCATAAAGAGTTTATCGATAAAGCAAGGCCTGAATTTGAAAAAGCTTTTAAGTTTTTTGAGGGCGAAATGGCAAAAATAAGAACTTCACGGGCCTCTCCCGCCATAGTTGAAGACATTACAGTAGATGCTTTTGGCTCAAAATTTGCCTTAAAACAACTGAGTTCAATTTCCACTCCGCAGACAAACCAAATTGTTATCCAGCCGTGGGACGCCTCATACATTGAGCCAATACAGAGCGCAATTTCAAAATCTGGGCTTGGCATGTCGTCATCTGTTGATAAAAATTTGATAAGGCTTAATTTGCCTTTTTTAACAGAAGAATACAGGCAACAGCTTTCAAAAACCCTTAATGAAAAAGCAGAGCAGTGCAAGCAGACAATAAGGCATTGGAGAGAGGATGCTTGGAATAAAATTCAGGATGCCCAAAAGGGCAAGCAAATTTCTGAAGACGAAAAATTTCGAGGTAAAGACGAATTGCAAAAATTAATTGACGAGTATAATGAAAAAATTAAAAATTTAATAGAGAAGAAAAAAAGCGAGATAGCTTAAAATTAAACAATAGGCTTTTTAAAAATATGCTTTCTACAATTTTAACTTTAGTGATAGCTTTTTTTAGTTTAATTGCATTAATGATTATCCATGAGTTTGGGCATTTTATTATTGCAAAAAAATTTGGCGTGAGGGTTGATGAATTTGGAATTGGATATCCGCCAAAAATTTTTGGCAAAAAAATTGGAGAAACAATTTATTCTATAAATTGGCTTCCGCTCGGCGCGTTTGTCAGAATCTATGGCGAAGAGGGCGGAATAGATGATTATAGAAGCTTTATGGGCCTAAAAATTTGGAAAAGGGTTTTAATTGTTATTGGAGGAGTGGTTGCTTTTTGGATGGCATCAATAATTTTATTTACAATAGTTTTTGGCATTGGCGCTAATATTCCAATTGGAGACCAAGACGTGCAAGGCGTAGCAAATTCTCAGATTAAAATTATAAACGTTGAGTCTGGATCTCCGGCAGGTCTGGCGGGGTTGCAGGAGGGAGATTCTTTATTGGAATTTAAAAAAATAAAAGATTTTCAGGATTTTGCAAAAAACCATGCAGGCCAGCAAATAAGCCTAAAAATCCAGCGTGACAATAAAGTTTTTGATATAAATTTAACCCCAAGAACAAATCCTGCGCCAGGCCAAGGAGCAATTGGAGTGGGTCTTGAAAGACTGGCTACTCTAATTAATAAACATCCGTGGTATGAGGCTCCGTTGCAGGGAGTAATTTTTACATGGCAGACAACGGCAAACGGAATCATAGGCCTGTACAGCCTTTTTGCAAATATGTTCTCTGGCAAAGGGGTTCCGCAGGGCGCAGAATTTGCCGGACCATTGGGCATCACGGTTTTTTTGGCAAGAGCGGTTGACTACGGTCCGGGATTTTTTCTTTATTTTATCGGAGTAATTTCGGTGTTTGTGGCAATATTCAATTTATTTCCAATTCCGGCATTAGATGGCGGAAAGCTCATATTTTTGGCAATTGAAAAAATAATGAAAAAACCGGTTCCTATAAAAATTGAGCAAAATATTACAATGATATTTTTTATATTATTGATTTCTTTATCAATTTTTGTAACAATAAGATTTGATATTCCGAGGTTTTCTGAATTTTTAAAGTCTAGTTTGCAAAGATAAATATTTCTATGCTAAATAAACTTTTTTCTTTTTTATCCGTTGATATGGCGATTGATTTAGGCACCGCTAATTCTTTAGTTTATGTAAAAGACAGGGGAATAATTATAAATGAGCCGTCTGTTGTGGC
>JBBTVU010000055.1:0-1105 GCA_038063115.1 Patescibacteria group bacterium
AAGCGAGGCGACTGCCCCTTGCTTGCAATTTCCTGTCTGGTGGTCTATTCTTAAAGTAGTTTACGGCGAGCGTAAGCGAGCCGGGGTAGCTCAGTGGTAGAGCACTTCTCTGAAAAAGAAGGGGTTCGAGAGTTCGATTCTCTCTCCCGGCACATTAGCATTATTGCATCAAAATTGGACTAATGGTATAGTTGGAATATAAGTAATGTCTTTAGTCCAATGGATAACAGTAAAAATCTTGCTATTAAATTAAGAAGGCAAGGCAAAAGTTATAACCAAATAGTGAAAATTTTAGGCACTCCAAAAAGCACTCTTTCTTTATGGCTTAGAGATATAGATATGTCGCCTAAAATTAGAAAAAAATTTTGGGATAGTGTGAAACAGAGACAAGCCGAAAGTATTACCAAATTTAATAAAAAACAGGCAGAAAAAGCAAGAGAAAAAGCGCAAGAAATCCAAAAAAATGCCTACGAAATGATCGGCGCACCGTCTAAAAAAGAGTTACTTTTGATGGGGGCAGCTCTTTATTGGGCAGAAGGATTTAAGAAAACAAGATGGATTTTGGCATTTTCAAATAGTGACCCATTGATGATAAAAGTTATTATGAAATTTTTTAGAGAAATTTGTAACGTTCCAGAAGAAAAAATGCGAGGCACCGTACAAATTCATCCCAACGTTACCCCAGAACAAGCAATAAACTATTGGTCTAAAATCACTAAAATACCGCAATGCCAATTTTCAAAATGTTATACAAGATTAAGTCCCAGCAGCAAACAGAAACGACCATATAATACGCTTCCATACGGAACTTTAAGAATTTCCGTTTATGATTCAAAAATAACCAATAAAGTTAAGGGTTGGATACAAGGAATTTCAGAAAAAATATAAAATTTAATATGCGGGTGTAGCACAATGGTAGTGCATTTGGTTGCCAATCAAAGTACGTGGGTCCGATTCCCATCACCCGCTCCAAATTTAAAAAAGGGCTAGGTCGGACCTAGCCCCTTTTTGCTATTGACATACGCTATTGAATATGATAATATATGGATATCCTCTGAAAGGGGGATTTTTTAATACAAATAATATAAACAATATGATTTTAAGC
>JBBTVU010000056.1:0-2695 GCA_038063115.1 Patescibacteria group bacterium
ACGCCCTACATCCAGCGGTATGTCGGACGTCTTTTTTTACTGAAATCATCTGCGACAAGGGCGTGTAATATTTTCTTAAAAGCGTAATGTCTTTCATTAATGCGTTAAAACTTTGCGAAACCAATTCGGCGCCCAATCCCCTGTTTTGTTTGCTTTTATTTGCAGTCAAATTTAAGACGTTATCTATTTTTATATTGCTTGTAATCCCAGAATGCGGCTCGTTTATTAAATCTTTTGCATTATCTGAAAACCAATGATATCTGCGCGCCGACTGATTTTGTATGTTCATGCCCTGCTGGACAACTGTCCATGCCCCATTTTTTGAAAAGAAAAAGCTGTGGTGGTAAATTTGAAATCCGTCTTGAATGAGCGAACTGTCAACTTTTGCAGCCATTTTTGAATTATACGCCAACGCGTTTGCGCTTTTTTCTGACAAATTTATTATTTCTGACCAATTTAAAATTTGTTCTGGCGTTTTTAATGAAGTTTTGCCTTTTCCTCCGCAAATAAAAACTCCTAAATTTCTTTCTGAACCGCGAATTGCCTCTTTTAATGCCGCCGTTAAAATTGTGGTTAAACCCGAGGCGTTCCAATCAAAAGCCAAAACAGTTCCCAGCGACTGAAACCATACTGGGTCTGAAATTCTTTTAATAAATTCATCGGGGCCGTCTTCTGAAACTATTGCAAAAATCATCCGCTTACTAAGCAAAACCATTCTGTCAAAAAGCCACTTGGGACATTTTCCATAATCCAAGGTAAATGTGGCTATGCCTTTTTGAATCATACAGGTCATTATAACATTTGCAAAAATAAAAAAAAGTCCAGCCGGAGCCGAACCTACTTATCTTTTTATAAAAGTTTTTTCTTTGCCAGTTTTTCTAGTCTTCTGCGCAACCTTCTCCACTTCCTTAATCTTTTCCTCGCCTCGTGGCGTTTTTCAATGTCGTGGATGAGTTCTGCCACCCAAAGGTTGTCCACAAAAAACTTCAGCGCAAGGATCATAAAGCAAGCTGTAACTACTGCCGCAATGGCGCAGGAAAACATGTGGGGATTTTCGCAGACGCCGAAGCATGGCATAACCGCCATAGATAGTGAGGCGAGTACGCCGCATAATCCAAGTGTTATGGCAAACACAAAAATCCATGATAACACACCTATATCTCTCATATTGTTATCCTTTCAAATTTCGTCTTCTGTCAAACAGGTCACCATTATAGGAAGTATTTTGAGGACTGCTCGCTTACAAAACCAGTCCGTGCCAACCAACAAAATAATTATCCAAAATATGATAGACATTATTATTCTCCGCTAAGTTGTAAAAGACCGCTAAAAGTGCCCTCGTCGAGACTCGAACTCGAAACCAATTCCTTAAAAGGGAACTGCTCTACCAATTGAGCTACGAGGGCAAGCCAGATTTTGCTTTCGCAAAACTGGAATTTTCAATTTCAAATTTTAAATTTACAAACCTTGTTTTTTTAATTCTTCTAAAAGCTTTTTCTGCTCCCTTGACAATTTTTTGGGCGTTTTTATTTTCAATTCAACATATAAATTTCCCCTGCCATATCCTCCAAAATGCGGAACGCCTTTTCCAGAAATTCTCAAAATTTTTCCCGATTCAGCTCCCTGTGGAATTTCCAGAATAAGTTTTGTTTTTTCCAGTGTATCTATCTCTGCTTCATCTCCTAAGGCTGCCTGTGAAAAATTTATTGATACAAATGCGTGCAAGTCATCTCCCCTTCTCTCAAAAACCGGATGTTTTTTTACAAAAATTCTTGCGTATAAATCTCCCGCTTTTCCACCCTTTTTTCCGGCCTCGCCTTTTTCTGCAACTTTTATTATTTGTTCTGTGTCAACGCCGGCTGGAATTGCAATCCCTATTATATCTTCTGCTTTTACCCGGCCCTCACCCTTGCAGACGTTGCATGGCTTTTCTGGCTTTGTGCCCTCGCCCCGGCATTCTGGACAAACTGCAAAAGTTGTATAAGATCCAAAAATTGTTTTTTTAATCTGCTGAACTTGGCCTGTTCCCCTGCAAGAAAAACATTCTTTTATTTTTGTTGAAGGTTCAGCTCCATTTCCATTACATCTGTGACAGACAACAAATTTTGTTAAATTTATTTTTTCAATTGTTTGGACCAAAACTCTTTCTAATGGAATTTCAATGTCAAGCTGAATATCCTTTCCTTTTTTAAAATCTTTTTTTGCAGTCCTTTGCCCGCCAAAATTAAAAAATTCTTCAAAAACATCTCCTATGTCGCCAAAATCAAATTCAACTTCCTGATCGGCTCGCCCTGAGCGCGCCGAAGGGTTTCCCCATGCCCAATTCCAACCTTCGGCTGGTCCGCCGGAGGCGGAAAAACCATTATTATCAAATACGCGCCCAAACTGGTCGTATTGCGCCCGTTTTTCTTTATCTGAAAGTATCTGGTAAGCTTCGTTTATTTCTTTAAACTTTTTTTCATCTCCGCCTTTGTCAGGATGATGCTTATGCGCCAGTTTATGAAATGCTTTTTTTATGTCATCTTGAGAGGCTGTTTTTGACACTCCCAAAACCTCGTAGTAATTCATGAAACGAATTTTTAATTTGAAATTTGAAATTTGAATTCAATAATCAATGATTAAATTTTAAATTTGAAAACGCGGGTTTTAATCATTTCAAATTGAATAAATTCAAATTGATTTCAAATTGTAAATT
>JBBTVU010000057.1:0-5478 GCA_038063115.1 Patescibacteria group bacterium
TATGGCGGGTCGCGGCGTTGATATTATTTTGGGAGGCAACCCTCCTGATTCTGACGATGCTAAAAATATAACAGAATTGGGCGGCTTGCATGTTATGGGAACAGAAAGGCATGATGCCAGACGCATTGATAACCAGTTGAGAGGAAGGGCGGGCAGGCAGGGAGACATAGGATCTTCGCAATTTTTTGTTTCTTTAGAAGACGATTTAATGCGCATTTTTGGCGGAGACAAAATAAAAAATTTAATGACAGCTTTGAATGTTCCAGAAGACGAGCCAATTCAGGCAAATATAATTTCGGGAGCAATTGAATCTGCGCAGTCAAAAATTGAGGGTTTCAATTTTGATGCAAGAAAACATTTATTAGAATATGACGATGTGGTAAACAGGCACAGAGAAATCATTTATAAAAAACGCCGTAAATTTTTAGAAGAACCCTCCTCCGCCGAAGCTTCGACGGGCAAGCAAGATTTAGTTAAAAAATATGTAAGCCTGCAGGTAATTGATCATTTTTGGCAAGGCCATCTTTCTGATATGGATCATTTGCGCGATTCCGTAAGATTAAGGGCTTATGGAGGGCAGGATCCTTTGGTTGAATATAAAAATGAAGGCCATAAAATGTTCCAGCAGTTATTGCAGTTAATTGATACAAATATTACAGATAATATAGCAAAAGCCAGCTTTGAAAAAAAATCCGAAATCCAAAATCTGATTGAGCCCGCAGGCTCTCCGCGTAGCGTTCAATCCGAAACAAATTCAAAATTTCAAAACTCAAATTTCAAAAACATCGGTCGGAATGACCCCTGCCCTTGCGGCTCAGGTAAAAAGCTCAAGAAATGCGGCATACTCATGACCGAGGAACACAAGAGAAATATGGTTCAGAAACGTTAGGACATAGATACAAACTACTGCATTTTGTATACATTACAAAAAAGATGCAAACAAACTTTTAAATTTTTAATAAAGACTTAATCGTAGTAATGTTATATGGAGTTCTGCGGGAAAAGTAAAGAAAAATGCTTAAACTCTTGACTTGGTTGCTTGATTGATATAATATAATAAGTGAAGTCACCTGCGCCTGCCGAAAGGGAGTGTGCAGGTTTTTATTTTGGTTAAAATTGAAAGTTCACAAGAGTTGACAGAGCTTTTTTTGGATATAAAAAATTCTAAAAATGATGCAAAAAGTTATCCACTCACGGGACTGGACAAGGGTTTATGAGCTGGTAGAATAATCTTAGACGAGCAGTCGAAATCTTTGGTACGGGGTTTATCAAATTGGAGTTTTAATCAGCGTTTGCTTCCTGAGGGTGAGGAAATAAATATAAAAAGTTTGGTATGCTAAATACAGGGGAACATCAAAAAATGATGGCAAAAATGGTTTAAACATGATATAATTAAAATGTATTCACATAATGAAATAAGAAATGAAAAACACTTTTTTAGAAGCTAATTTTGGACAGGGAATTTTATGGTCAAAAGATATTAAAAATATTGATTTAGAAGGAGATAAAATTTATATTATTCACCAGGTTTTGAGTTATGGAAAAATTGAGCAAATAAAATGCCTTTTTAAAATTTATGAACCAAGAGAGATTATAGATGTGTTTTCTAACCATCCTAAACGAATATATTCTCCGGCAGTTTTTAATTTCATAAAAAATTTTATTTTGGATTTAGAAAAAGAAAATTTACCTATGAATAAATATGTCAAAACTTCATTTTAATCTTTTAAGTGATAATCAGAAAAACTGTCTTGAGGTTTTAAAAAACTTTTCTAAGTATGGAGTTTTGGGTGGCGGTACGGCTTTAATGTTGCAGCTTGCTTTTAGAAGATCGTTTGATTTTGATATTTTTACACCGAAACCAATATCTAAGCAATTTCTTTACAAAGTAAAAGAGTATTTTAAGTCCATAAACATTACCGTCAACACTGCAGATGAACTAAGTTTTGTATCGTTACCCCATCAAGTAAAAGTTAGTTTTATTTATTACCCGTATAAATCTACATATAAAGCAATAGCATCTGGTTGTCTTTCAATTTTTGATTGGCGAGACATTGCTTTAGATAAGGCGCACACCATTGGCAGAAGAGGGGCGTGGCGCGATTATGTTGATTTATTTTATATATTAAAATCAGGATTTTCTTTACAGGAAGTTATCAAGCAGTCAAAAAAAAAATTTGGCGATTCTTTTTCTGAAAAATTATTTTTGTCTCAATTGGTATACTTTAATGATTTAGAGGATTTTACAATTGAATTTTTAGGCGAAAAATATTTGCAAAAAGACATAGAAAAATTAATAGAAACTGAAGTGAGAAAGATAGCTTAGTAATGAAAAAAGAAACTTATTATAAATGCACTCATTGTGGAGATGGGATTTTTTGGAATGCACGCAAGAAACTAACAGAATGCAAATGTGGTAAAATTTATATTGCCGGTTGCGAGTTTTATGTTCGCATAAGCGGAGATAAAGAAGATTGTAAGATTATCAAAAAAATTCATGAAAAATAAAAAAATAACATGAAAAAGATAATAATATCTTTATTTATAATTTTAGTCCTTGCGGGAACGGGATATTATTTTAGTAATGATATTTTGGGTATTTACCAAAAATTTACAAAAGATATTCAGGATTTTGAAAAGACAGATGTTGGAAATATAATAAAAGAGGTTTCAAAAGATTTTTTTAATCCTCCACCGCTAAAAATTAAAGGAAAGCCCAGCACAACAGTTTTAAGCAAAGCAGGAATAATATCAGAAACTAATTTACAGAGGCAAAAAAACGGATTAGGTTTTTTGATAGAAGACGCCTTGCTTGACTCGGCAGCTGCGGCAAAAGCAAACGATATGTTCAAAAATCAGTATTTTGAGCATATTTCGCCAACGGGCGTAGACCCAGGCCAGCTGGTCTTAAATTATGGATATAAATATATAGTAGCCGGCGAAAATTTAATACTTGGAAATTTTGATTCAGAAAAAGAATTAGTGCAAGCCTGGATGGATAGCCCGGGACATAGGGCGAACATTTTGAACAATCGCTATTCAGAAATTGGAGTGGCTATAATAAAAGGAAATTATAAGGGCGAGCAAGTGTGGATGGGAGTCCAAGAATTTGGGCTTCCGCTTTCGGCCTGCATAGAGCCCAGCATAACTTTAAAAAATAAAATAGGAGAAAAAAAGACTCTGCTAGACCAAATGTCTGAGCAATTGGATTTAGAAAAAATCAGGATTGAGAATGCAAATCCGAGAAGTCAGCAATACAACGATTTAGTGGATAACTATAATCTGCTGGTTTCGCAGTACCAGCTATTGGCTGACGAAATAAAAAATCTTATTTCTCAGTATAATGACCAAGTTAATGTTTTTAATCAGTGTGTTAAAGGCACAAACAGCCCCATTTAAAATGAAAATTGCGGTGGTGTCGGATAGCCACGGGAATGTGGCAAATTTTAAAAAAATTGTTCAGTGGCTTAATAAAGAAGATATTAAGTTGATTTTGCATTGCGGAGATATCGGCAATCCAGAAAGTTTGAAAGAATCATTAGCAGATTTTTCAGGAGAATTTTTTGGCGTGTTCGGAAATATGGATAAAGATTTTAAAATTTTTATTGAAGAATATAATAAAATTCCTAGGGTAAAAATTGAGGAAAAAATTTTAGAAACAGAAATCCCTTCGGCAGACTCAGGGCAAGTTAAAAAAATCGCGATAACGCATTATCCGGAAGAAGCCCGCAATCTGGCAGAAACCGGCAGGTATGATTTGGTTTTTTATGGCCACACGCACAAACCATGGGAAGAAAAAGTAGGCAATTGCCAGCTAATAAACCCCGGCGAATCCGCCGGCCAATTTTACAAACCAACCTTTGCAGTGTATGACATAGCCACCGGAGAATTAGAACTCAAAATATTAGAAAAACTCTAAGTTGTGGCAACTAACATCACGAGCGATCGCTCGTGATGAGAGTTGGCATATCACAAAAACTTGATTATTTTTGAGGTTTAGGTATAATGATTTTATTATGCAGCAGAAATATTATATTTTTATTGGCGTTATAATTCTGGCTGTTTTGGCCGGAATTTTTGCTTATCCGAATTATTATAACAAAAGCATTGATTTTCTAAACCAAAAATTATCGTGGACAATTCCGCATTTTTGGGAAAAACCCTATGTTTTGGGATTAGATTTACAAGGCGGAGTCAACCTTATTTACCAGGCAGATTTGAGCACCGTTCAAGATAAAGCAGGGTCAATGGCAGGATTAAGAGATGTTATTGAAAGAAGAGTAAATATGTTTGGAGTTTCGGAGTCAATTGTGCAGATTCAGGGAGAAAGCAGGCTGGTTGTTGAACTGCCCGGCATAAAAGATGTTCAGCAGGCGATAAAAATGATCGGTGAAACTCCTTATTTAGAATTTAGCGAGCAAAAAACAGAAGCAGAAAGCCAGCCCATTTTAGATAAAATAAAAGAAGCGCAGGATGCCCAGGTAAAAGGCCAAGACATAACAAAAATAAAAGACTGGCAGGTGGCCTTGGAAAATCCGTATTTTAAATCCACAGAATTGACCGGAAAATACTTGACAAAAGCTACTATTAAATTTGACCAGACAACTTACAAGCCCGAAATACAATTAAAGTTTAATGACGAGGGGTCAAAAATATTTGAGGACATAACCGCAAGGAATATAAATAAGCCGCTGGCCATTTATTTAGACGGAGCTTCTATTATAGATACAACCGGCGATGGAAAAATTGACGCGCAAGATTTATATGCTCCGATAGTGCAAACTAAAATATCGGGTGGAGAGGCTGTTATAACCGGAAGTATGAATGTGCAGACAGCCAACGATATTGCAAGAAGATTAAATTCCGGAGCTCTGCCGGTAAAAATTGGAGATCCAATTTCACAGGAAACAGTAGGGCCTACATTGGGGGCCGTTTCATTAAAAAAATCTTTATCAGCAGGATTATACGGGCTTTTAACAATTGTCGTATTTATGATTTTAATTTACAGGCTGCCCGGTTTTTTGGCTTCAATTGCTTTGGTAATTTATGTAGCTCTGACTTTAGCAATTTTTAAATTGATTCCTGTCACATTAACGTTGGCTGGCATTGGAGGTTTTGTATTATCTATTGGAATGGCCGTTGATGCAAATATCTTAATTTTTGCCAGAATGAAAGAGGAACTTAAGGCTGGTAAAAATTTGCCTGACGCAATTAATGAGGGGTTTGGCCGAGCTTGGCCGTCTATACGCGACAGTAATTTTAATTCTTTAATCGTTTGCGCAATTTTGTTTACGTTCGCCACGTCATTTATCAAAGGATTTGCCCTAACATTAAGCTTGGGTATTATAGTTAGTTTATTCTCGGCAATTTTTATGACAAGAATATTCTTAATGGTATTTGTCGGCCAATGGGCGGAAAAAGCCAAATGGCTTCTTTAATTATGAAAAATCCCTCTGAAGAAATAGTTACTGCTTGGTT
>JBBTVU010000058.1:0-2415 GCA_038063115.1 Patescibacteria group bacterium
TATGTGTATAAGTAATTAACTAACAAAAAATAAACTAAAAATCAAGGTGCGATTTTAAAAACGTTTTATAATTATACCACAATCTAAAAAGTTTTACATGTGGTTTACGCGTGCATAACTTAGCGCATAACTTAAAATCAAACCAAAATCTAACCTGTCCAAAATCTAACCTGTATTAATAATGGTGCGTACGCACACTTATTACTACACTTGTTAAATTATTTTGAGGTGGCAAATTGGCCGCAAGCGGCCTGGATATCGTCGCCAAACCTGTAGCGCTGGACAAAATTAATTCCAGCTTTTTTGAGAATCTTTTTAAAATTTTCTACTCTTTTTGTTTCAGAAGCTTTAAAAACACCTGCTTCGCCCGCCGAAGCTTTGGCGAAGGCAGGCGCATTATACAAAATCAAATTTACAAAATATAATTTTCTTGCCCTGAGCGGAGTCGAAGGGTTACGCATCAGTTTTGCCAATTCTTTTGCGCACTCATCAGAGTCATTTACATCTTTTATTAAAACATATTCAAGCATTACTTTTCTTTTTGTAATTTTTATATAACCATCAACCGCTTTTAGAACTAACTCCAATGGATATTTTTTGCTTATTGGCATAAGTTCTGTTCGTAATTTATTGTTTGGCGCATGTAGAGAAATAGCTAAATTTAATTGGAAGGTCCGACCTTCCAATTTTTCTTGACTGAATTTTTCAATTTTTTCAATAATTCCGGCAGTTGAAACAGAAATTGATCTTGCTCCGATATTAAAATAATCTTTGTCGTTTAAAATTCTTATTGATTTTAAAACATTGTCATAATTTAAAAACGGCTCGCCCATTCCCATAAAGGTTACATTTGTAACCCGGTCTAAGCCCGGCTTAGACCGGGTAAAAGCCGGGCTTAGACCCGATAAATAACGTTTGAAAAAAATCACCTGCTCTAAAATTTCTTCTGATGTTAAATTTCTTTTAAAACCCATTTTACCTGTGGCGCAAAACAAACATCCTAAGGGGCATCCAACCTGTGAAGAAACACAGACTGTATTTCTGCCATCTTTATGGCGCATTAAAACCGTTTCAATTTGCAACCCGTCTTTCAAAATTATCCTCGCCTTAACGCTGTTCGATTCAGATACTCTAATTTCTGCGATCGCAGAATCTTGAGTATACGATGTTTTTTGTCTCGAGACCAAAGTTTCCGCTTCAATTTTAAGCGGACACTCTTTATTTAATTTTTCCCTTAATTCTTTTGCAAAAAAAGTCGCCTCATTCCAGTTTAAAATGCACTTTTTAAAAATCGCCTCTTTTGCCTGCTTTACCCTGTATTTTGGCTCGTTTTCCAAAACTTTTTCCAAACTTTCTAAATCCATATAAATTACTTATAGTATTTTTTAAACATTTTTGCCAGCCTACCGGCGGGTAGATAAAAAAAGGCCGAGAATTTATCTCGGCGATTATAGTACCATAACCCCTACCTTAATCCCAGCCTTGTGGCTCTTGCCAGCAACTGCGCCTTGGCTTCTTGAGTTTTTCTTGCGGCTTCCACCGCTTCTTCTGCCTTTGTCTGTTTGGCTTTCCGCTCTGCCATAATTTCTTCTACGTGATCAGCGACGTAAATAAACGCACTCTGCCAATCTATTTCGTCAACGAAAGTATGAACCTCGCAGTTTGCAATTCCATCGTGCCAATAACTCATATAGAGAACCTTTTTATTGCCCGACTGCGGGCCATAAATCAACTCAATACTATTGCATCTGCCTTGATGCCACAAGATAGTAAATCCGTTAAAATTTCTCAACTCCATATCAACATTCATATGGTCAGAGCGGTCTTCGCGCTTTGTAGTCCTGCCGCGTTCAAGCACGACACTTCCCACAAAGTCCAGTACTTTTTGCAAAAACTTTTCCCTGTCTTCAATTCTTTACGCAAGTGTCTTTGCGTACATTTTACATGCCTCCAAATTGGTAAAGTGCTGAACAACAATGAAAACTCAAACAACTTTTATATTATTACTTTTTTCAGCGATCGCAGATTTTGGTAGTTGGTTTATTCTGATTTTGGGGTGGGGGTGTCTGAAATTATAAAATCTATATTATTATCGTTTGTGTCTGCTCCGCCAGTTCTTGTTATACTTTTTTGAGCGGGCGGAACCAGAGCATACGCGCCTTCGGGCGCAAATGCTTTCTCGCCAATGCCAACTTTATCAATTATATCTAAATCACTCCCATCTGCAACCTCCTCTTTATTTTTAACCAAATAAACTGTGCTATTTTCAACAAGCTGCAAGGCTGAACAAGTCATATCTGCGATATCTAGTAAATTTTGGCTGGCATCGTTTCTAACAATTAAAAAATACCCTTTTGCAATTATTTTCTGTCCCGCCTCAAAATTCTTCTTATAAATATTTCCGCTTTCCGGGCT
>JBBTVU010000059.1:0-1239 GCA_038063115.1 Patescibacteria group bacterium
GCGGAATATAAGCCGGAAAAAATTATTCTTTTCGGTTCTTTTGCGTGGGGTGAACCCAATGAAAATAGCGATATTGATTTGCTTATAGTTAAAAAAAGCAATAAGCCAAATATAGAAATGATGAAAGATGTTTATAGAATAATTTTCCGTCAAGGCGAAGCAGTTGATGTTTTAGTTTATACTCCGGAACAATTCGAAAGAAGAAAAAAAATAGGAGATCCTTTCATTGCAAAAATAATTAATAAAGGAAAAATTTTGTATGGAACAAGATAAAAAAATATTAGTTTCGGAATGGATTAAGAGGGCAGAAGACGACGAATTGAATGCTTTATCTATTTTAAAACATAAAGATGGGACTCCCGCTTTTGTTTGTTTCGTTTCACATCAGGTTGCAGAAAAATATTTAAAGGCGTTGTTATTGTTTTATTCTGGAGATGCGCCCAAAATTCACAGTTTAAGGAAATTAATCGCAACCATTAAGCATTATTCTAAGGAAATTGAAAAAGAGATTAAAGAGGAAATTATAATTCTTGATCCTTATTATATCGGGGCTCGTTATCCTGCGGATATTCCTTTGGAATCATTTACATGGCAAATGGCCGAGCAAGCAAATCAAATGGCAATTAAAATTAAACAATTTGTTTTAGAAGAAATTAAATAAATAATTAAATTTTCTGGTTCCCAGCCAGAGCAAAATATGCAAAAAGAAAAAGGAATTTCAACTTTAATCGGCATAATAATTATTATTGCAGTTGCAGTAATCTTTTTCGGCGGAGTTTTTGTATACCAATATTTTACCGTAAAATCTCAGCAAAATAGTGAGTTTTTTGCCTTGAGGCAAAAAACCAACCAAACACAAAACCAAACACAAAACCAAACCACCGGATCGTCCGTCCAAAGCCAGCAGGCGACGGAGGGCTGGAAAACATATAAAAACGACGAATATGGGGTTGAGTTTAAATATCCGACAGCTGATTGGGAAGTGCAATTTAATGGCGATGTTGGGCTGCTAAAAGCTTTTTACGCGGAAATAATAGATAGCACGGACACTGATTTGGGTCTTGGAGATACTTTCAGAAGACTAACCGTGGGTACTTATGCTGCCATTGAAAATGACTATACATTAAAATCAGATAGAATTTTTGTTTATGATAAATATAGGAGACCTGTAAGCAAAATTAGTTTTAATATCAATGGTGTAAAAGTTTACGGTAGTTGCTATTTTAAACATAATCAAAA
>JBBTVU010000060.1:0-4365 GCA_038063115.1 Patescibacteria group bacterium
ATTTCACCACACTAAAAAATACTGCCCACTATATAAAAAGAAAGCCTGTTGAGAGATTCTCTTGCGAGAAAATCCCAATCGGCTTTTATTATGTTTTCCTGCCAAATAACAGGTCCTTGGCTGATTTATGCCAACCCAAGTTCTATTGCAGAGCCTTCGGACCAGCCTGTAATGTGGTGCAAAGAGCCTTCGGTTTCGTCTCGCCATTTCAAAACGGTTTGTATGCCTCCGCATAAATAGTGTTTTTCAATCTCTGCGGCCATTTCTGCTCTACGTTTTGGATCCATGCTTTGCGAAGGCAGTATTCCGTCACTGCCAAGCAGTATATACTGCGGACGAGACGACCAATTAAACCTTTCAATTATCCAGCAGTCTTTGATAGCTGGGTCGCCGTTGAGCTCTGCATGTCCGCCCTTCCCCATGTTTTTGTTGGAATTGCGAACCTTTTTATCCTTAAAGTGCCGATAGTAAATGTCTCAAGCATGTCCTTTGTTTCCTTCGGCTTCCTTGAGGCATTGAGCAAAAACACAATTATCTTTGTCTTCAGCCATGAAAGCCGCTTCATCAAAGCCAGTCAAAAAAGATAATCCCTCTTCGTTTTTGACAAGAGCGAAACAGTCACCGCCCAAAACTAAGGTAATTTTCTCTTGATTGATTTGGCAGACAATGAAGCTCGCTCCTCCAACATCATGTCCTTCCAAGGGATTTCTTCCGTGAGTTTTATGAAGCGAGAGAATTCTCTCGCTAACACAAAACAAAAAATCTTCAATGCTAACAGAAGCAGACGTTTGAAGCCCTACTAGGCAAAATTCTAGAGCTACCGCTTGGCCACCAGTCAAACCATTCGCATATTTCATAGGCGGATGACTGGGGCTATAGTAAGACACTGCCGAAGTTAGTTTCACGAGAAACCTCCTTTTTTGACAACTGGTTAGCTGTTTTTTCAAGATACATCGGTTTTTAATTATAATATATATAGAATGCTACGTCAAGGGCTTGCTCTGCCCTCTTGGTTTTGTTATAAAGACATATTATGCCAAACAATTTACCGGATAAAATACCTCCGCAAAATACAGAAGCAGAACAAAGTCTGTTAGGATGCTTAATGTTAGACAGAGATGCAATTGTAAAAGTTGTTGATTTTATAAAAGCAGAAGATTTTTACAAGGGTATACACCAAGATATTTACCAGGCAATGTTTGAACTTTACGAACGGTCGGACCCCATTGATATTCTTTCTGTGTCGGGCAGGTTAAAAGAAAAAGTCCGTCTAGAAGAAATTGGAGGTTCTGCGTATTTGACTGCCTTAATAAACACAATTCCTACTGCCACGCACGTTTCAAACTACGCAAAAATTGTACGACAAAAAAAAATTCTGCGCGATTTAATTTCTGCCTCAGAAGAAATTGGATTGTCTGCGTTTGATGAATCTGAAGAAGTTGATATTTTATTAGACAAAGCAGAAAAAACGGTTTTTAATATTGGACAGAGGGCTTTAACCCAAACATTTACTCCAATAAAAGAAATTCTGCCGGAAACTTTTGAAAGACTAAATATGCTTTCAGAACACCAGAACATATTAAGGGGCGTTCCAACCGGATTTAAAGATTTAGATAACAAGCTGGCTGGACTGCAAAAATCTGATTTGATTATTTTGGCTGCCAGGCCGGCAATGGGAAAATCGTCTTTGGCCTTAGATATTGCGCGTAACGTTGCCATCTCTACAAACCAGCCTGTTGGACTTTTCAGCCTCGAAATGTCTAAAGACCAGCTGGCCGACAGATTAATTTCTAGCGTTGCCAACGTTGATTCGTGGCACTTAAGAACCGGCCGATTGCAAAACGATGATTTTTCAAGAATACAGCACGCAATGGGAATTTTATCTGAAGCCCCAATATTTATTGACGATGCGGGTTCTGTAAATATTTTGCAAATGCGCGCCATGGCGCGCAGGCTTCAAGCTAACAAGGGCCTAAGTTTGTTAATTATAGATTATTTGCAATTAATGCAGCCCATGAACAGGTTTGCTTCTCCGGTGCAACAGGTTTCTGAAAACTCTAGGGCCTTAAAAATTTTAGCTAAAGAATTGAATGTGCCAGTTCTTGTTTTGTCGCAGCTGTCTCGCGCTGTTGAAGCCCGCGTTCCGCAAATTCCACGGTTGTCAGATTTGAGAGAGTCTGGAGCTATTGAACAAGACGCCGACGTTGTTATGTTTATTTACAGGGAAGATGCTTATAATGAAAATAGCTTAAAACAGGGGCAGGCGCAAATTTTAATTGAAAAACACAGAAACGGCCCAGTTGGATCTATCGATTTATATTTTGACAAAGAAAGAGTCAGCTTTAGAAATTTAGACAAAGCAGAATACGGCGAGGAAAGCTAAAAAGAGGCCCGACCTCCCCGAAAACTTGCGCAAGCTTTTTAGGAGGTCTGGCCTCTCCTGACTATGGATTCTATTAAAAAACTTACTGAACTTTTTACAAAATTTCCTACGGTTGGCCCAAGAACAGCCGGCCGCTTTGTCTATTATTTAATAAAACAGCCGAAAGAAAAAATAGACGAACTGACAAGCGCAATTTTAGAACTAAAAAATAAAATAAAATTGTGCCAATTTTGCTTCCAGCCATACGAAGCTTTAGCGGAGGAGGGTTTATGCCCCATTTGCCAAAATCCCTCAAGAAACAAACAATTGTTATGCATTGTTGAAAAAGAGATGGATCTTGAAACAATTGAAAAAACAAAAAAATATAACGGCTTATATTTTATTTTAGGCGGAACAGTCGGAACAATGAAACCAGAAGAAATTAATAATTTAAGGATAGAAGAATTAAAACTAAGGGTTACGAAACCCTTCGACGCGGCTCAGGGCCAAAATGGCTTTTCGGAAATTATTATTGCCCTAAACCCAACCCAGGAAGGAAAAGCCACCTCTATTTTAGTTGAACGGGCGCTAAAAGAAATAAATTTTGCCGGCAAGATTACTCATTTGGCAAAAGGAATTCCTGTTGGCGGAGAGCTTGAATACGCCGACGAAGAAACCCTCGAATCAGCCTTCGACGGAAGAAAATAAAACAGCTCCGCCAAAGCGGAGCTGTTTTATTTTTTAAAGCGAGGCAATAAATTTTATTTTATTTCTACTTTGGCGCCGGCTGTTGCAAATTTCTTTGCAATTTCATCGGCTTCCTCTTTTTTTGCGCCCTCTTTAATTATTTGAGCTGTTCCTGCTGCTGCGGCGTCAACCAAGTCTTTTGATTCTTTCAATCCTTTAGCAGTAACATCTCTTACAACTTTAATGACTTCAATTTTTTGGGCGCCAACTTCTTTTAACTCAACATTAAAAGATGTTTTTTCTTCAGTTGGGGCGGCTACGGCTGCAGCAACTGCAACTGGAGCGGCTGCTGAAACGCCAAATTTAGTTTCTAAAACTTTTACCAGTTCTGCCAATTCTACAATTGACATTTTTTCTACTTCTCCAACTAATTTTTCGAATTTAGCCGGAATTTCTATTTTTGTTTCTTCTGCCATGTTATTTTTAATTAATTTTAATATTTAAGCGAGGAAAATGATTTTCAGACGCGTTTCAGGACACGAAGTGCCTGACCGAGTGAGTTAGCCGCCGAAGGCGGATCACGAACGTCGGATGAAAATTATTTTCCGAGCGAATTATACGACCTTACTTTCTCTAATTTTATCTAAAACTCTTACAAAACTTGTTACTGGACTATATATAGAACCCACTAATCTGCCCAATAATTCATTTCTTGTAGGTATTGCTGCCAATTCTAATACTCTATCTCTCGCAATGAATCTGTTTTCAAAAATTCCTCCTAAAATTTTAAAGTTTTTCTGTGTCTTTGCAAAATTGTTTGCAATTTTTGCCGGAGCCACTTCATCTTCAAATCCAAAAACCAATGCCAATTGTCCGGGAATATTGTCCTTGATTTTTTTCCAGTAAGAAATTTTTAATTGCCCAAAAGCAATCCTTACTAAAGTTTTTTTGGCAATTTTCAAATTACACCCCTCGTCTTTCAAATTTTTTCTCAAGCTGAACATATCTTTTGAAGCAACCTTTGAAAAATCAACAAAAATCACTGATTTCTGTTTTGAAATATTGCCTTTTAAACTTTCTATTTGTTTTGTTTTTTGTTCTTTTGTTAATGCCATGGCGAAATTTTTAAATAAAAAACTGCGGTTTTAACCACAGACATTTTACCCAATAATATTGAGTTAGTCGCCTAGATAGGATTCTTAAAGCTTCCGCTCCCTATCGTCTGTGGCCTTTGAATTATGCTTGTATCTTAATCTATTCTGATCCATATGTCAATAGTTTGGCTATCTCAAGTATTTTGACATGGCAGCCGAATG
>JBBTVU010000061.1:0-3071 GCA_038063115.1 Patescibacteria group bacterium
ATTGAACTGAAGAAAAAATTAGGATTGGCGGGCGTGCTCAACTGGCAGAATGTTGTTGTTACCATGTTGTTTGTTGTGATTGTTTTATTGGGCGTGATTATAATATTTTTTGTAAAAAGGTCGAGAAAATAAAAATTAAAATAAAAAAATATATCGCTACGCTAAAAAATAAAATGATTATAAGCAAAAAGGCAATTTCGCTTTTCTTTATCCTTTTACTGTGCCTGTCATTGGCTCTTAACGGCTGGCTGATCTATCTGATTTACCAAACAGTCAATGTGTTCCAAGCTCAGCAGGTCAACAATAGTGTTTTAGCCTTTACAGATATGTTTATTGAAAAGGTTTTGATGGCTGACAAAGAAATTGATTTTGATACCCGGCTGGAGTTGGAAACAACTGTTAGAAATTTAAACGACAGCGTGATTTTTGACCAATGGCAGGCTTTTACAAAAGCGCTAACAAAAGAAGATGCGTCGCAGCAAGCTAAGCTTTTGCTAAATTTATTGGTAAAAAAAATAAAGGCGCAAAAATAAAAAAGCGCCCTTTGATAAGCTTAGGACGCTTTTTTGTTACTAAAAAATTAAGCGGTGAATCCAAAATAGGTGAGGGCTAATCCAATGAAAATTATAACAATCAAAGCATACGAGACAAATTGGGCAGACTCTATTTTTTTTATCCAGTCTTTTACAAATTCTGGTAAAAACAGAAAAGACAAACCTTTTAATAATGATGCCCAGCCAAAAATTGTTATAACAACCCGCCAGTCTTTCACCCAAATATTATGAGACAAAACCATGGCGAGCCCTATTATAAACGAAACAAAACCTAAGCAAAACAAGCTTTCTTCGGTTTCTATTTTTGCAAACAGCTGTTTTAAATAGGTTTCTTTTACCAAAAACGCTAAGGCAATTACTACAAAGGAAATTCCCCAAAGCTCCGCTAAAAAATTTGATAACTCCATAAAATTTTATTTTTAATTATAATATTTTGACCTTTATCTAAATGATATTTTAAATTTCTATTTAATTCAATATCCTTATTTTTGTTTCTCTAAAAAAATTAATCGGCCGTCTGAAATGGTATGCACAATTATTACTCCAACGCCGGCTAAAACAGAGAACAGAAAAGCATCCGTGTCTCCCATAAAATATAAAGCAATTCCAATTGCAATAAAAAATAATCCGTAAATGCTGTGGTGGGTGTGGTACCCCAAAAAAACATTGTGGCGCCTATAATATCTGTTTCTTAATGTTTTATTTGTTTTCAGAAAAAATTCAAACATCAAAGTTATAAGCAAGCCAAACATTAAGCCCAGTAAAGATATAATAATATTTTGCATGTTAGGTTATTTTAGTGAGTTTCTGGATAATTTTTATAAGTTTGCGCTCGCCCTAAACCATGTCGAAGGGTTTCCTTTTTTTCTTCTGTAGGCAGAGAGAGAAGCCATGATATAAAAGGTATTCTTAGCTTATCTACAGACCAGCCATTATCTTTTAAAAGAGGTTTTTTTTCTTCCTGAAATTTTGTTAGTAACGCAAAAGTGGCTTGTAAACTCGCAGGAGACAATTTGTTGTGCTCTTCCAAAAATTTTTCCTTGCTTACCATAATTACTGTCATAGATAATTTATGATAGCATAAATTGGGGCAAAAATCAAGACCTAATTTAGTAGTCAAATTTTACGCCCAAAGCTTCGCGCTCGGCGCGTTTTGCGTCAACTTCTTTCAAATGCATTTTTCTAATGCGGATATTTTTTGGAGTAACTTCAACCAGTTCGTCGTCTCCAATATATTCTAAAGCGTCTTCAAGCCCCATTGTTTTTGGAGTTTTAAAATATTCTATTCCTCCATCTCCTTTAGATCTCATATTAGATAATGCTTTTTCTTTGCAGACATTTACTCTTATATCGTTTGATCTTGCGTTTTGCCCAACCACTTGGCCCTCATAAATTTCTACAGCAGCGCCGAAAAATAAAACTCCTCTGTCTTGAACGTTTGTAAGGCCGTAAATATTAGTTGGTCCGGTGTCTGTGGAAACTAAAGAACCATGGTTTCTCTCTTTCCAGTTTCCCGGGTCTGGTAAATATTGAAAAAATACTGTGTTCATTATGCCAAGCCCTTTTGTGTCAGTTAAAAACTCATTTTTATATCCAAACAGTCCGCGTGTTGGAATTATAAATTCTAAAAAGACTATATTGCCTAACTGCGCAGGCAGGCCGTTAATTCGCATTTCTTTTAGTTCTGCTTTTCTTTCGCCCATTTTTTGCATTATAACGCCCTGATAAAGCTCGGGCGCTTCAATAAAAATTTTTTCATACGGAGTAAGCATTTTTCCAGTTATTTCGCGGGTATTAACTTGGGGTCTTGAAACCTGAAACTCAAAACCTTCACGGCGTAGTCTTTCAATTAAAATTGCCAAATGTAATTCTCCGCGGCCAGACACTGTCCATTGGTTTTTATCGTTTTCTTCTACTTTTAAAGAAACATCTGTTTCTAACTCTTTAAATAATCTGTCGCGAATTTGTCTTGTTGTAGAAAATTCGCCCTCTTTGCCTGCGAAAGGGGAGTTGTTTGCCATAAAGGTCATTTTAACGGTAGGCTCATCAATGTTTATCAATGGCAAAGCTTCGGGGTTTTCTGGGTCGGCAATTGTTTCTCCAATTGTTACATTTTCAATTCCGGCAACAGCCACAATATCTCCGGCGTTTATTTCTTCTGCCTCAACTCTGGCTAATCCTATAAAGGTCATTAAAGAAGTTATTTTGCATTTTTTTTGTTCCCCCGTCCTGTTTATGTGCGCTATTTCTTGCCCCGATTTTATTGAGCCGTTATAAATTCTGCCAATTGCAATTCTTCCTTTAAAATCATCTGGAGCAATTGAAGTTACCAACATTTGCAAAGGCTTGTCTTGGCTGGCAATGGGTGAGGGGATATGGGAAACTATTGCGTCAAAAATTGGGTTTATGTCTTTCATTTTAGACAAATCTGGTTCAAGCCCTGCTTTTCCATCGCGGCCAGATGCATATATCACAGGAAAATTAAAAAAGTCGCCGGCTTGTCCTGAACCCGCCGAA
>JBBTVU010000062.1:0-1090 GCA_038063115.1 Patescibacteria group bacterium
AGTATTTGAAATTCTATGTATTTCGTCTAAAAACAAAACATCACCCTCATTTAAATTTGTCAGAATTGCGGCCAAGTCTCCGGCTCTTTCAATTGCCGGGCCAGAAGAAATTTTAATTTTTTTGCCCATTTCCAGCGCCACCAGTTGGGCCAACGTGGTTTTACCCAATCCCGAGTTTCCATAAAACAACAAATGGTCGGGGCTTTGAGATCTTTGCTTAGCTGCAGTTAAAATTATTCTGATATTTTCTTTAATTTTTTCCTGACCAACAAAATCAGGCCAAATTTTTGGCCTTAAAGTAGAGTCTAAGACTTCATCCTCCTTTTCCGGTTTTTTGTCTACAATGCTTGACATAAGCATTAAAAAATGCTACTATTAAAAATATTGAAACGGCTCTGGAGTTGGAGGTATTTATTTGGATTTTTCTCAGTTTCGGACGGTCTTGCTCCGGCTCGACCGCTCCTCGGAAAAATCTTTATTATTGTCCCAGACAATAAAACTACCTCCAACCCCAGAGCCGTTTTTTTAAACAATTTTTGTTTCTGCTTCGGGTTGCGACTCGTCTTCCTTCGCCTCGACGGAGCCTTCGGCGGAGTCGGGTTCAACAACGCGGCTGACTTCTTCAAATGTTGTGACTCCTTTTGCAATGTCAACTAATCCGGACTGATACATTGTTATCATTCCTTTTTTAATGGCTAGTTCGCGAATTGAAGAAACCGGCGGATTGGTTAAAATAAATTTTTCCATTTCAGAATCAACTAAAAATGCTTCAAATAAACCTTGTCTGCCCTTATATCCTGTGAAGTTACAAGCTTCACACCCTTTTTCTTTTGCTCTGGAAATCTGCGCCTTATCTATGTCTGGAATTTTTATGGACTCGAGTAATTTTTTCAAACCTTTTTTAAGTTCTGATAATTCTTTTTTGTTTGGCTTTGAAAGTGTTGAACATTTTTTGCAGACTTTTCTCACTAATCGTTGCGCCACGGCCATTTTTAGCCCTGACGCGATTGAGGAAGGGTCAGCTCCAAGATCTACGAGCCTTGGAATGGTTCCAGCCGCGTCGTTGGTGTGTAGGGTAGAAAGCACCAGG
>JBBTVU010000063.1:0-8909 GCA_038063115.1 Patescibacteria group bacterium
TATTGGAAAACAATCAAAATTGCCGGCAAGGAATGGAAAAGAATAAACCAAAGAGCCTATTGACAGGGGATACCCCTATGGAGTATACTGGACACATGAAACATGAACATCACGGTAATAGCGCTCATAAGCAAAAAGCTATAAGGCGATTGCGGATAATTGCAGGACAGATAAAGGGAGTGGAAAAAATGGTTGAGGAGGATAAATACTGCATTGATATTATAAACCAATCTCTGGCTGTAAAGCAGGCTCTGTCAAGCTTTGAGGATTTTATATTGAAAAACCATTTGTCCACTCATGCCATAGAGCAGATGAAGTCCGGGCAATCAAATAAGGCAGTAGAAGAAATACTGTCCATTTATCGTTTATCTAAAAAGAAATAACTCATGGAATTATTGCTTGGAGCGTCAATAATAGCGACATTTATGGCGGGCGTGGCGGCATTGTTTGCCCCGTGTTGCATTACCGTTCTTTTACCATCATATTTTGCCTCAATTTTTAGGGAAAAATACAAAGTTTTTTTAATGACCTTTATATTTTTCCTTGGAATTTTGACAGTATTCTTGCCAATTGGGTTGGGAGCAGGAGTATTAACCGTTCTTTTTAAACAATTTCACGATATAGTTTACGGGGTAATTGGAATATTTATGTTTATTCTTGGAACGGTATTGCTTTTAGGGATACATTTCTCACTGCCAATAAATGTGCACCCCGCGATTAAAAAGCATAATGCCGGTTCTGTATACACATTGGGAGTATTTTCGGGAATAGCAACAACCTGCTGCGCTCCAGTGTTGGCTGGAGTTCTGGCCTTATCAGCTCTGCCAGGGTCATTCATCTGGGGAGGAATATTTTCTATAATCTATGTTTTCGGAATGGTTTTGCCGCTGTTTATTCTTTCTGTTTTAATGGACAAGACATATATTACCCAAAAAATGACAACAGTTTTTCACAGAACCATCAGTTATCCGATAGGGAACAAAAAAGTGCGAATTACTATTTCTGAATTGATTTCAGGTGGAGTGTTCTTGTTTATGGGCGTATTAATTGTTGCGCTGGATTTATTGGGAAAACTAGCAATGCAGGACGAATATCAAAGGCAAATGAATATTTTTATAATAAATACAACAGACAAAGTAAATAACTTTTTGAGATTTATCCCTGGCTATGCCTGGATAATAGCATTGGTGATAATAACAGCCTTAATTGCAACAATGGCATTCAACTATTTCAAAAAAGAAAAACATGGAGAACAACGAAATTAATATTAAGATGGTCGCAGTTATTCTGGCGCTTATAATTGCGCCAGTGATTGTTTTAATTGCATTCAATCAACTAAATAAGCCGAATTCAAAGCTTGACGCCCTGATAAATAAGCCAGCGCCGCAATTTTCTCTGCAGGATCGAAACGGAAATACATATACACCAGAAAGCCTGAAAGGGAAGAATGTTGTACTGTTTTTTAGCGAGGGTTTGGCTTGTTATCCTGCTTGCTGGAACCAAATAGCCCAATTTGGACTTGATGACAGATTTAATGCGCAAGACACGGTTGCGTTGTCTGTTGTTCTGGACTCCCCAGAGGATTGGCAAAAGATTACTCAGAAAATGGATGGCATAGACAAGGCAAATATAGTTTTTGATAAGGACGGGCAGATATCAATGACTTTTGGAATGATGTCGGTTGGGTCATCTATGAGGCAGGGAACGTCTCCCGGGCACACGTATGTTATAATAGACAAAGCCGGTGTTGTGAGGTATGTTTTTGATGATCCTTCAATGGCAGTGAGAAATGACCAAATAGCTTTGGAATTGGCTAAACTAAATTAAAATAAAATAATATTATTAAATAAAAAAATTATGCTTCAATTAAAACGATATGGTTGGTTGTGTGTTTTAGGAGGAGAAGTAGCTTATTTTATTTGTCTTCTGGGAGGTTATCTTCCGTTGCGAAATACAAAAGCAACTGAATTACACCACCTCATATTTGAGATGTTGCCCGGATTCATATGGGGCAGTTTAACTAGCATATTATTAGGGGCCGTTTATGTGTTTGTTTTTGCATGGATATTCGCGTGGTATATGGTTTGGATGCACAACACAAGCACAATAAAATAAATTACAATGGATAATCAAAACAATAATCAAAACAATAATGACATGGGCGGAAAAATGATGTGGATGATGATGCTTTGTTGCATTGTGCCGATTTTATTTCTCTTTTTAAGCGGAGCCATAGCCAGCAGGGGTAATTGGATAGCAATAGTTATAATGGGAGTTTTTGTAATAGGATACCTTGTAATAATGAACAAGATGCATAGTAACCACGGCAACCACGGCAACCACGGCAACAAATCTGGTAATGACAAATCAGAAAGTTCGGGTAATCATGGTTCGCATGGCCACGGATGCCATTAACACTAATATGGTTAGAAAAATTTTAGGAAAAGATAAAAAAGAATTATATAAATGCGAAGAGTGCGGTTACCGCTACGATGAAAAAGAATGGGCAGAGAAATGCGAGTCATGGTGCCAAGAGTACAAAACCTGCAATGTTGGAATAATTTCGCATGGCTATCCGCCAGAAGAATTAATAAAAAATTAACGCCATTTTCGTAAATAAAATTACAATGAAGAAAATAATTATAACAATAAGTATAATGGTTGCGGTGCTGGGTATTTCAACTCAGAGTTTTGCGCAAACAGCCGTTAATGCTCAAGTCAACCCGAGCACCCAGACGGCTCAAGAGGAAGCGCAAGGAAAAATTATATACGACAACCTGCAAACCAATAAGGTAAGTTGTTCAAACATATCTGATAATGATTTTGAACTTTTGGGAGATTATTATATGGGCCAGATGACGGGAAGCTCCCATGCCGCAATGGATAATCTGATGACGCAAAGAATTGGGGAGGATAATAATAGATTGATGCACATAGCTATGGGAAAAAGACTTTCAGGTTGCGATACCTCTGCGTCTTTTCCTTCGCAAGGAGTTGGATTTTTGCCGATGATGGGCATGATGGGTAATTGGTCAACTTACAATAATAACGACAATTATAACCTGCCAAACAATTTTAATTCTATGATGGGTTTTGGCTACGGTTACGGAGCTGGCTGGCTCGGCGTAATTTTAATGATACTTTTCTGGGTTTTAGTTATTATCGCAATAGTTGCATTTGTGGGCTGGCTGGTAAGACAAACTAAGGGCGCAACTAACAATAACGATAACGGAAACCAAGCAATTGATATTTTAAAAGAAAGATATGCAAAAGGTGAAATTAACAAAGAAGAATTTAAAGCCAAAAAAAAAGATTTAGCGTAATATTTATTAACACTTGACACGAAGGGCAAGAAGCGTAAAATAGAATAATACATATGAATTTGTTAGGCAGAAATTTTATCATTTTTTATTTGGTAGTATGCATTTTGGGAGCTTTCGCTTTTCATTGGTTTTTTGTTAACGGTACAATGATGCCAGCGAGCGAGTGTCTTTCCACTAATTGCGCCTACTCTTCAACTCAAACGATAATTCCTCCCGAAACGATGAGTATTCTTTTAATCGCTTTGTTGGCAATTCTTATTGCCGTGATTTTTCCGCCGGCTATGCCATTGGACCTAAGATTCGTAAAAATACCGGGTAGAATGTTCCTTGAATGGAGGATAGATGGCTTTTATCGTAAACTAATTTCTTGGCTTAAAATTTTAGAAAAAAGAGATCCTCAAACCGCATTAATCGCGGCGCGGATTTAAGTTTGCAGAATCTTAATTCCAGCGCTGCTTAATGTGCGGCGTTTTTTTGTTAATAATAATTAAAATTAATATCATGTTACAAGAAATAAGAAAAAAGATAGAAAACATAAAGTCTCTGGAGGATAAAATGACAATTGAGGCGGAAATTGAAGTATTGGACGGCGTTGATGGCATAAGCATAAATGAAACAAACGGAAATTGTTACATAAAATTTGACGTGGACAAAATTTCTGAGGAGACACTGCTCGCAAAAATTAAGGGCTTGGGTTTTGATGTAAAGGGGGAATCTGCCGTACCAGTAGTTGAGGCGGTGTTAGAAACTAAAGACAAAGAAATTCAATCAAAAGATTGGTCTTCCGGCAAATTTAAAGAGCATATCTATAAAGTTGAAGGGATGCATTGCGCATCTTGCGAGATTTTGATTGAGAAAAAACTTTTGGAAATCCAAAATATAAAATCAGTTGACGCATCAACTTCAAAAGGGCAGGTTGTCGTAGAATATGAAGGTGACAGGCCGAACCCCGAAAGATTGAGCAAATTGTTTAGAGAAGAAAATTATCAATATCAATTTGATGACTTGAACGGCAAGGCGAAAGTCAAAGCTAAAGAAGAAACCCTTCGGCAGGCTCAGGGCAAGGGGACTAACCCGATATTGGTTGCTTTTAATATCGCAATCTTTATAGCTATTGCCTTCCTGTTTTTGCAGAAAATAGGGATAGCTGACTTTTTGAGTGTGGGCTCAAAGTCGTCTTTTATGACATTCATAGGATTCGGGCTTTTGGCTGGGTTGTCATCGTGCGCGGCATTGGTTGGAGGAATTATTTTATCAATGTCAAAGCAATGGAACAGCCTTTATTCAGAAGAACAAACAACATCCCAGAAATTGCAACCACATATAATGTTCAACGCGGGCAGGGTTATTTCGTATGCTGTTTTGGGCGGAGTACTCGGCATTATTGGAAGCAAGCTCCAGATTTCTCCGCAATTTACAGGTTATTTAATCATTGGCATTTCGCTGTTGATGATTGCCTTAGGTTTGCAGATGCTGGGAGTAAAAGCGTTCAGGAAATTCCAAATTGCGGCTCCGAAGTTCGCTACAAGATACATTGCTAACGAAAAGAATTTTCAGGGAAAGCAAATGCCATTTATGATGGGTGCTTTAACTTTCTTTCTGCCTTGCGGATTTACAATAACTGCGCAAAGCTTGGCTTTGCTTTCAGGAAGCGCTTTTCAGGGTGGACTGATAATGGGCGCGTTTGCGTTGGGAACAGTTCCGGCGCTTTTCTTTATCGGTTTATCTTCTGTAAAATTCAACTCAAAACCGCATTTAGCTGAAAGATTCGCAAAAGTAGCAGGATTCTTGGTTTTATTCTTTGCCCTGTATAATATGTCAAACCAAATGAATGTTTTAGGGTTTACCGGATTTGGCAACATATCAGCCGCTATTCAAAATCAAAGGCAAGGAGCAACAGTTGATGAAAAAGATCTGCCTCCAATTGTTAACGGCAAGCAAGTCATAAAAATGACAGCCTATGGTTCAAAAGATGTGCCGAATTATTTTAAGGTAAGGGTTGGAGTTCCGGTAAAATGGGAAATAACTGCCGACAGGACAGCCGGCGGATGTAACGGTTCAATTATTTCTAATAGCCTGTTTTCTGGATCAATTGATTTGATTCCCGGTCAAGTTTCAATAAAAGAATTCACCCCGCAGAAAACCGGTAAATTTAGGTTTTCCTGCCAAATGGGCATGATTTCAGGAATTATTGAAGTTGTTAACTCGGATACAGCCGCTAACTCTAATTCAGACACAAATGTCGCCAATGCCGCCACTCAAAACGATAGCAACGTAGTTCCATCAGGATCAAAAGGATGCGGCTGCGGCGGAGGAGGCGGTAACGCCTGCGGCGGAAATTAAAATAAATAATTTTAAAAGACCATGGAAAAAACAAAATTTAAAATTCAAGGCATAAAGTGCGGCAATTGCTCCATTTTAATTGAGGAGAGGCTAAAAAACAAAGAGGGAGTCGTAAAAGTTAAAGTTGATCAAACTTCAAATAAGGGCGTCGTAATTTATGATGAACAGAAAATAAATGAAAGTGATATTTACAAAACCATTGAAGAAATCGGCGGATTTAAAGTTGAAAAAATTGAAGACTCAATAAAAAACACTGAAGAGAATACCGATTATAAAAATCCTGATGGATCAATAGAGGCAAAGCCTCCAATTGAATCTTCTCGCAAGCGGGGATTCGCTATTGTATCAACGATTGTGCTCTTAATATTTTTGATCGCTACATTCGGGCCAAGAAATAATCAGGTGAGCCAAGTTAACGGGTCAGCGGAAAACACTCAACCTCAAGCGCAGCAACAAGCTGATAGCAACCAACAGGCGCAAGCGCCTAAAACATTGGAAAAAAGCGATAACCCTGTTTTGGAGGCGTATGTGGTCAGTAGATGTCCGTTTGGAGTTCAAATGCAGAGAATAATGGCCGATGTTGTAAAAAATATTCCATTCTTGGCAAATAATATGAAGGTCAGATATATGGGAGCTATTTCTAACGGGGCAGTCACTTCAATGCACGGAAACGCTGAAGCTCAAGAAAATTTAAGACAAATTTGCCTAAGAGAAGAGCAGCCAGCTAAATACTGGCCGTATGTTTCATGCCAAATGACGGCTTCTGGAAAAGAAGATTCTTGCGCAACTTCAACAGGCGTTGATGTCGCAAAATTAAATAGTTGCGTTTCTGATGTTGGCAGGGGACTGGCTTATGCTAAAAAGGATTTTGACCTGAACAGCAAATACCAGATACAAGGTTCTCCAACATTAATATTAAATGGCAGCCAAGTTTCAGAGTTTGATTTTGGCGGAAGAACTTCTGAGGCGGTAAAAAGCGTGGTATGCAGCGGATTTAATAGTCAGCCCGGATCATGCTCAACAAAATTAACGACAGCTAACGCAGCGACAAGTTTCTCTGCCGCGTATTAGCTTCAGTAATTTTCTACTATCTTGGCAACAGCCAAACAAGGCCAATCAAAAATATGAAAAAATAAATCAAAAAGTCAACGGCAAAAGAAAAATTTATGAGAATATGCAAGCTTTGCGGAATTGACTTTGATGTCTGGGCATCAAACATGCATTTTCCTCAGGAGAAAGAGGAAAGAATGAGGAAAGCTGTTATGAAGAAATGCCTGCCATGCAGATGCAGCGCAGCTTGCAGTTTATGAGTGAAATAATTAACCAATAAGAATTATAAATGGATAAAAACAAAAAAACAAAAAATAAAACGCGAAAATCGGCTAACGCCGCGTTGAAAACAAGACTTGATAATATAGAATCTAAAATCAGCCGGGTTTTGGAGTTAGTTTCTGTTGGAGCCATTGCGAAGCCCGCGCTTTTGGCTCCGAAAGAATCTATAGCTAAGGAAAATAAAGACACGCAGGTCAGTTTAGCCGTCAGCGGAATGCATTGCGCTTCGTGCGCCAAGATAATTGAAAAAAAGCTGCAAAAGGTGTCTGGAGTGAAAAGCGCGAATGTAAATTTTGCGGCAGAAAAAGCGAGAGTCATATTCAACGGGCCAGAGTCAAGAATAAATGATTTGGTGAAGGCTGTCATATCAGCCGGCTATAAGGCATCACTTGCTGACAATTCTGATCCGGAGGAGGAAAGAAAGAAAAAAGCGCAAGAAATTAAAAACTACCGCAATAAATTTTTGATTTCTTTGGGATTGAGCTTACCGATGCTCTATTTTATGTTGCTGGACTTCTTTAATTTTCTGCCATTTAGAGCGGCTATAATGCCATATATTGGCGTAATCTCTTTATTGTTGACCATACCGGTTCAGTTTGTTATTGGAGCCGGATTTTATAAAGGAATGTGGAGCAGCCTGAAAATGAAGACGTTTAACATGGACAGCTTGATTGCTATTGGAACGAGCACGGCATTCTTTTACAGCTTATGGCAATTTTTAAGCTATGCGATAAGCAACAGAACACTTATTGGGTTAAACGGCGCTAAAATTCCGGAATTGTATTTTGAAACTGCGGCTTATTTAATTACTTTCGTTGTCCTTGGAAAATGGCTTGAAACAATGGCAAAAGGCAGAACATCTGAAGCTATTAAGAAGCTTATGGGTCTTCAGTCAAAAACAGCCAGAATTGTAAGGGGGAGTGAAACATTAGACATACCAATTGACGAAGTTAAAAAAGGAGATGTTGTTTTGGTTAGGCCAGGAGAAAAAGTTCCAGTTGACGGGGTAATTTTGAAAGGCGGGTCATCTGTTGATGAATCAATGCTTACGGGGGAAAGCATTCCTGTTGAAAAGAATGTGGGGGACAAAGTTATCGGAGCTACTATAAACAAGCACGGCAGTTTTGAATTTGAGGCAACCAATGTGGGAAACGAAACCGCATTGGCTCAAATAATCAGGCTTATTGAAGAAGCGCAGGGGTCAAAGGCGCCCATTCAAGCTTTAGCTGATAAGATTTCCTCATGGTTTGTTCCGGCAGTTTTAGTGCTGGCGGTGATTACATTTTTAGTTTGGTATTTCTTTTTAGAAGCAGGGCTTTCGTTTGCTTTAATGGCTTTTACATCTGTAATTGTAATTGCATGTCCGTGCGCTTTAGGGCTTGCAACTCCAACAGCAATTATGGTTGGCACGGGTAAAGGAGCAGAATACGGAGTGCTTATTAAAGGAGGCGAGCCATTGGAGGCCGCTTGTAGAGTGAAAGCATTTGTGTTTGATAAAACAGGAACGCTTACAAAAGGCAAGCCGGAAGTCACAGATGTTGTCGGGGCAGAGTTGAGCGATGAAAATAAGATTATAAGCATTACTGCAAGTTTGGAAAAACTTTCCGAGCATCCATTGGCGGAAGCAATTGTTAAATATGCCGAAGAAGAAAAAATTCATTTACCGGAAGCTTCAAATTTTAAAGCAATTCCAGGACACGGGGTTGAAGGAAAAATAAACGGTAAAAAATATTATTTTGGCAACCGCAAATTAATTACCGATATAGCGGGCCACGGCATTGGAACAATTGAGGCGAAAATAAGCCGGTTGGAAAGTGAAGGAAAAACTGCGATGATTCTGGCCTCGGAAAAAGCAGTGTTGGGAATAATAGCTGTTGCTGATACGGTGAAAGAGAATACTGTTGAGGCCGT
>JBBTVU010000064.1:0-13309 GCA_038063115.1 Patescibacteria group bacterium
CATAATATCCTCTATTGTCATAACCAAAGCGTGCCCCGCATGCAGATCTCCATTGGCATTTGTTGGGGGCATTATTATACAGAACGGTCGGCCACGCCCTAAGCCGCGCCGAAGGGTTTCCTTTGGCAATTTATCTGGATTAAAAAACCCGCTTTTTTCCCAAAGCTGGTAAATTCTGTCCTCTACGTCCTTTGCATTGTACTGCGACGGAAGTTCCATATTTTTATTGTTTAATCTTATCAAATTTGTCACTTACCGTAAAGCTTGACAATGGGATATATTATATGATATAATTAACTTGTAGGATTATTCAATCCTTTGTGTTCACTGACAATTTGTTCACCCTTACCGAAGGATAGTGCGATGGATTTCTCGTGGACGATTTTTGCGTTTGTCTTGGCGGGCAACTTTGCGTGGATCGGCGTGATGTTCCTGGCACAACAACTCGACAAGAGCCTGCCGCCGCGTCACTCCGTTATCAAGGGCAGCGCCGGCCAAAAGTTCCTGTACATGCAGGACTGGTACACCATGAAGTACGGCGACGTGATCGCTGTGCCTCTGATCGCCAATGTCTATGTCCACCTGGTGGCCTGCGATCGTATTCTGCCCCTTATTGAGCCAATAGCCCTTGCCCTTCTGGCTTTGGTCATGATGGTAGTGGGCATAGAGTCCTGTTTGGGAGAAAATCACAAGCCCGATCAGGGGTTTCCTGAGATCGGGAAGATTTCCTTGCAAGGCAGGATTCATATGCCGTATTTTGGAATTGGCTGGAGTATGGGAATCTTCTCCCTAATCCATGCCTGTTTCGGACATTTCACGGGACCAGTCCTGTGGCTCGGAATTTTTGGCGGGGTATTCTATCTTGGGTGTCTAGTCGCCGAGTTCAAATCCGGCAACTTTAACCCGTTCAAAAAAGAGAACTTGGCCGAGCCGGAACCAACCGACCCAACCAAGTGCCACACTTGTGGCCACACCTTCACGGACCAAAATCCAGATGCGGGCGGTGGAGTGTGTGGTTCTTGCTGGGCAAGGTCACACTGAAACAGGCCGTTTGGAACCCACGGGTTCCAAACGGCACTTTTTTTACTTTGAAATCCTCAGATTCGCGTTAGCGGTAAGTTTTGCTACGTCAGACGTAGCAATTTTTTTACTTCGGTGAAAATAGCCGGCAATGGCGGTCATGACAGCATTATCGGTTGATAAATCAGGGGGTGGAACTAAAAATTCTATTTTTGCATTGGTAGGATTTTTCGCTCTAACGAAATTTTTCACCATTATTTTTTCTAACTCTTTTGTAAATTGTTTTCTGAGCTCTGCGTTTGCCGAAACTCCCCCGCCTAAAATTATTGTTTTTGCTTTGTAATCTTTTGCGGCTTTTATTGTTTTTTTAATTAAAACATCAATAATTGCTTGCTGAATTTCAGCGGCCATTTTTTGCTTATATTTATAATCTAGCGTACATGATTTTTCACGATCGTGAGAATTCGTGTATACTTGCTTTTTATCTCTTACAGTATAAAGCACTGCTGTTTTTAACCCGGAAAAAGAAAAGTCATAATCTTTTGTATTTCTCATTGGGCGGGGTAATTTAATTTCGGATTTTGAATTAGAACCGCTCGACTTGGCTCGCTGTAATTCTGCGGAATTAAATCGTGCTTCGGATTTTGCCGCCAAAGCGGCTATTATTGGTCCGCCGGGGTAGCCAAGACCTAAAATTTTAGCTGTCTTGTCAAAACATTCGCCAGCTGCGTCATCTCTTGTTTCGCCTAAAATTTTGTATTTACCAATTTTTTTCATAAGTATAAGTTGCGTATGCCCTCCGCTTGCCACCAAACAAATCGCCGGAAATTTTATGCAGTTATCACTACGATCGTGAGTATGGATGCATGGATATTTATTCAAAAAATTTACTAAAATATGGCTTTCTATGTGATTTACCGGAACTAACGGAATATTCCATTTTTTTGCTAAATTTTTTGCAAAATTTACCCCAACCCATAAACACGGTTCAAGCCCCGGCCCATTTGTAACTGCAATTAAATTAATATCTTTTAAAGTAATTTTTGCCTGTTTTAGAGCCGCCTCTAAGGTTGGCTGTAAATTTTTTTTATGCTCGCGCTTTGCCATCATTGGATACACTCCGCCGTATTGCTTATGGACTTCTATTTGCGAGGCAACAATATTTGAGAGAACTCTAAAATCAGGGTTTTTGCCCCCGTTTGCTTCGAGAATTGCTATTCCTGTGTCGTCACAAGATGTTTCTATAGCCAATATCTTCATAATTCCTATTATTACCACATTTTTTGTTTATTGTGAAGAACTAAAAAACCATGTCCCGTGTTTATCACGGGGTTGCTTTTTTTCAATTTTTAAGCTATAAATTATTATATGGCCCTATCGTCTAGCCTGGTCTAGGACGCCAGCTTTTCAAGCTGAGAACCCGAGTTCAAATCTCGGTAGGGTCACATGGAGTATGTTTATTTTTTGTTTTTAAATAATGGAAATATTTACAAAGGATCAACATCTGACTTAAAAAGGAGAATTAGCGAACATAATCAAGGGAAAGTTGAATCTACAAAATTTAAAAGACCGTTAAAGCTAATTCATTATGAAGCCTATTTAATGAAAGAAGACGCAACGAGAAGAGAAAAATATTTAAAAACAACATACGGTCGTAGGGATATAAAAAGACAACTTTCTTCGCTTTTAAAACATTTAAAATCACAAGATTAAGTTTGTTCACCCAGTGATAAACACTGGGTGCCCGATGTTCATCATCGGGCAAATCTCGGTAGGGTCACACTTCGCCTATCTCAGCGCGGGCACAATTATGAATAAAAAAGACTATCTTGATATTTCAAAAGCTTCAGATATAAAAAACAAAAAGGAAAGGCTTTTATACAGAACTTTTGAAACAATACCAGGAATTGTAAGCTTAGGGACTCTTTTAGGAGTCTTTATTTTTTCATGGATACTGCCGTCTTGGGTTGCAATTTTTATAATCTGTTTTTGTTTTTATTATCTTTTTAGAATTCTTTATTTTTCTTTGCACCAATTAGCTGGCTACTTAAAAGTTAGAAAAAATCTTAAAATAGATTGGCTAGAAAAATTAAAAACCCTTCGGCTCGGCTCAGGGCAGGTCACATGGAAAAACATTTATCATTTAGTAATTTTGCCAACCTATAAAGAAGGACCAAAAATAGTAAAAGAAAGCTTAGACTCTTTAATTAATTCTGACTACCCCAAAGAAAAAATAATTATAGTTTTGGCAGTTGAAGAAAGAGCTGGCGAAGAGGCAAAAGAAATGGCAAAAAATATCCAAAAAAAATATGCCGATAAATTCTTTAAATTTCTGATTACAATCCATCCAAAAGATATAGAAGGAGAAATTGGAGGAAAAGGCTCTAATGTGGCATGGGCCGGAAAGGAGGCTAAAAAATTAATAGACAAACTGTCAATTTCTTATGAAAATATTTTAGTTTCCACTTTTGACATTGATACAAAAATTTATCCCCAATATTTTTCTTGTTTGACTTGGCATTATTTAACAGAAAAAAATCCAACAAGAGCCAGTTACCAACCAATTCCTATTTATAACAACAACATCTGGTCAGTTCCGGCTTTTTCAAGAGTTGTATCTACCTCAAATACTTTTTGGCAAATGATACAGGAAGAAAGATCAGAAAAACTTACAACCTATTCCTCGCATGCAACTCCCGGAAAAATGTTTTTTGAGGTGGGATATCCCTCAAATGTGGTTTCAGATGATTCAAGAATTTTTTGGCGCGCATATCTTTATTATGACGGAGATTATAGGGTGGTTCCCATTTATTACTTAGTGTCAATGGACGCCGTTCTGGCAAAAAACTTCTGGCAGACCGCAGTAAACCAGTACAAACAGCAAAAACGCTGGGCTTGGGGGTGTGACGAAATTCCTTATATAATATTTGGTTTTTTAAACAATGAAAAAATTCCCCTTCTGAAAAAAATTTCTCATTTATTCACCGTCATTGAGGGTTTTTGGTCTTGGGCAACAGCCGCTTTACTTTTGTTTATGTTGGGCTGGCTTCCAATATTTTTAGGCGGACAAAAATTTAACTTTACAATTTTATCTTTTAATCTGCCCATTTTAACCGGCAGAATTATGACCGTATCTATGGTTGGAATGTTTGTTTCTGCTATATTAAGCACAATGCTTCTACCCCCCTTGCCAAAAGGCATGAGCCAATTTAGAAAAATACCTGTTTTATTGCAGTGGATATTTTTGCCTGTGACATTAATTGTTTTTGGCTCATTACCCGCCCTAGACGCTCAAATTCGCTTAATGCTGGGCAAATATATGGGCTTCTGGGTTACCGAAAAGGTCCGCAAATAGTTAAAATTTGACAAGCACTTTTGAAAGAATATAATAGAGGTATGAAGGTTACAAGGTGCGATTTATGTAAAAAAAAATAAAAAAAGGCGATAAACCCCTAAGCGTTTATTACGGATTTTATAACAACAAAGAATTTTGTGAAAAATGCGCTACGCCAATTTTGAAATTCCTCAAAAGTAATAAATTATTTATAGAAGAAGATAAATAAAAACATGGCAAAAAATAAATTAGTAAAAAATATTACAATTGATAAGTTGGCAGAAATAATCAATAAAGGATTTGACGGCCAAATGGATTATTTGAAGAAAAATTTTGAAACCACTGATGAAAACTTTAAAAAAGTTGATGAAAACTTTAAAAAAGTTGATGAAAACTTTAAAAAAGTTGATGAAAACTTTAAAAAAGTTTTTAATCAGCTTAAAACAATGGATGACAAGCTGGACGATGTAAGTTCTGTAAAACACCGTGTAGATTATATAGAAAATACATTAAATATTCAGCCAATTAAAAAGTAAAAATTATTAAATTAAAAATAAATTTATGCCAAAAGAACCAGGAGAACCAATGTCTCCAGAAAATAGAGAAGATGCTGACGGTGAAAATTCAATAAAAAAAGAGTATTTTGAAAGAGATTTGAAAAAGATGTTAAACGAAACAGGCGAAAGTAAAGAAATATTTATGCAAAAAATAAAGGAGAAGGCGCAAAAAGGGGAGCAGATTTAGGGTCAGAAAAGTTTGAGGAAGGGCTAATAATTTGGGATGTTCCCGGCAAAAAAGAGCATGGCAAAAATTATAGACTATATTGGAGCGCACTTGCAGATAATTGGGGAAAAATCCACGTAGACGAAGAAGGAAAAAGTTGGTATGGACTCGACCCTGTTTCGAGGGAAAAATAAAGAATCTATCGTAAAAAATCAGCGGGTAAAATCGCTGATTTTTTTGATAAAATATGCATCTTGTATTTACACAAGCTTGTATATTTACAAGACATTTTATTCGAGATTGTATGACTTTACTCGAATTGTATGACTTTACTCGAAATGTATCTTCGTTTGGAATTGTTTTAAGCGCTCGTGGAGCATTGGATAATTTTTGAGTTCAGGATCTTTTTCTAAAATTTCTTTGGCTGCGGCGCGGGTTTTTTCAACTAAAAATATATTTGATAGCCCCTGCATTGCCATATCGGGAATTCCCCACTGCTGGGTTCCGTAAAGACTTCCCGGGCCCCTAATTTCTAAATCTTTTTCTGCTAATTCAAAACCATTATTTGACTCAACTAAAGCTCTTAATCTTTTTCTGTTAAGCATACTCGGGTCTGTGGTAAATAAAAAACAATATGATTGCATATCGCTTCTGCCAACACGCCCGCGGAATTGGTGAAGCTGGGATAACCCAAAGCGCTCTGCCCCCTCAATCATCATAATCGTAGCTCTTGGAACATCAACTCCAACCTCAACAACAGAAGTTGAAAGTAAAATATCAATTTCTCCTTTTTTAAAGTCTATCATTATTTTTTCTTTTTCTTTTGGCTTCATTTTTCCATGAAGCATTGTGATTCTTAAATCCGGGAAAACATCTTTTGAAAGCCGTTCATATTCTTCTTTTAAGGCTTTAACCTCATTTATTGATAGAGACGCCAAAGAAGGGTAATTTTGTGGAATAAAAGTTGCAGTACCGGCGATGTCCGACATAGCCACGGCTATGTCGGACATCGTTTTACTTGGCTTATTGGACTCAATTTTTGGATAAATCACAAAAACTCCTTTTCCTTCTGAAACTTCTTTTTTAATAAAATCGTAGGACTCTTTTCTTTGGCCAGGCTCTACAATAACTGTTTTTACTTTTTTTCTGTTTTTTGGCATTTCGTCAATTAAACATAAATCTAGGTCGCCGTAAACTGTCAGCGCCAAGGTACGGGGAATTGGAGTTGCTGTCATTGAAAGCAAGTGGGGAACTATTTTTTTCCCTTTTATTAAATGGTCTCTTTGTTCAACTCCAAAACGGTGCTGTTCATCTAAAATTACCAAAGCCAAATCTTTAAAATTTACCCCCTTCTGTATCAGCGAGTGTGTGCCAATAATGATATCGAGCTGACCATTCTCTAAATCACCCAGTAAGCTTTTTTTGGAAACCTCAAAAATCTCTTGCCCTAAGCTCTTGCCCTGAGCAGAATCGAAGGGTGCCGAAGGGTTAAAAATTCTGGCGTCTTTACCTGTCAACATTCCGACTCTGATGTCAAAGTTCTTTAGTAATTCTGTGATTGTTTTAAAATGCTGTTTTGCCAAAATTTCTGTTGGCGCCATAAATGCAACTTGATGCCCGTTTTTTATTACGCTCAGCGCCGCCATTGCAGCAACTACTGTTTTTCCAGATCCCACGTCACCCTCCAATAACCTGGACATTGGAACCGTTTTTTCTAAATCTTTTAAAATTACAAATGCGCATTTTTTTTGGGAATCGGTTAATTGAAATGGCAAAGAGTCTGTAAATCTTTTCATCAGGTCAGCATCCATTAAGCAGGCGGGGGATTTTTTTAACATCAATTTCATTTTTTCTTTTAAAACATTCAGTTGTATTAAAAATAACTCCTCAAAAGAAAATCGCGACTTTGCGGCATCGGCATGATCAAAGGAATCCGGAAAATGTAATTGCCAAACAGCCTTTTGTATGGGTAAAAATTTGTACTTTTTTATTATTTCTTCTGGCAATGATTCTTGAATCTGTTCTATAAACCTGTAAAGCAGCGGCTTTATAACATATCTTAACCAACGTGAAGTCACGCCCCTTGTTTCAGAATAAACCGGCACAATACGACCCGTATGAGTTAATTCTTCGTTCTCCCCTATTTCATTTATTCTTTCGTAGCTAGGATTGTTTAAATAGACGCCTTCTTTATATAAACTGACTTTTCCAGCCAAACAAACAAAATCGTCCTCTCTTAATGTTTTTGCCAAATATGGCTGATTAAACCAAATAACTTTTATTTGGGCATTATCGTCCTGAACAGCCGCCTCGGTCATTGTCATATATTTTTTAAAAGTATTGGTATTTTCAATTTCTGTAATTTGGCCTTGCACGCAAACAATTTGGCCTAGCCTTTGCCGCGCCTCTCTAATTGAAATTATTTCAGAAAAGTCATCATATCTTGCTGGAAAATAAAAAAGCAGATCCTGCACTGTTTTTATGCCGAACTTTTTTAGCTTCTTTTGGTATGCCAAACCTATTTTCGGCACCTCTTCAACTTTTGTTGACAGGTCTATCATATAAAAAAATAATTAACAAAAAAATTATCCATAAAATAAACATCGCATAAAAAGGCCATGCCCATGCATTGGTAAGTCCGCTAATTTGAAAATTAAGTGGATAAAAAGGCTTCATTGCCCACTCGCCGGTATGAGCTGGAATATCAATTAAAATATGCAAAAAATAAGCAAAAAAAGCTATTTTCGGCAGTTTAAAAAATAAAACCAAGGGCAGAATAAATAGCAAAAGAAAAAAAATGCTGTGCGGAATTTCCCATGTGAAGGCATGCAGAAAGGGATATGCGTCTCTCGTGTGGTTCCAATCAATGTTTTGGGGTATAAAAAATGCCCGGTTATTTATATACCCTAAGTAAACATAGGCTGGCAGCTGAAATAAATCCGGTAAAAATGAAAAAAACATCGCCCAAAATTGATGTTTTTTTTCTTTGCCAGCAGAAATAATCCTTCCAATTAAAATATGGCTTACAATGTCCATAAACTGCCGAGATTTTTATTGTGCGCCCAAGAGGATTCGAACCTCTATCAAAAGCTCCGCAAGCTTTTATTCTATCCATTGAACTATGGGCGCGTTGCATTTTATATTTACCCTACAATAAAAAATGGATAAAATCAAACACTTTTTTATTTACTTTGAAATGGGTCAGAGTATTTTACCTCTATAATGCTTTCAAAGTTTTTTTGTCGCGAGGCCAGCTCTCCAATAATTTCTTGATATATAGCCTCTTCAAATTTAAAACTTTTGCCTGTTGTGCTTGGCTCCTGGTTTTTTGTTAAAATTATATATTTATAAAACAACAAACCTCCAAATAGTATATCAAATAATATTAATACTAAAATAACAAAAAATATATGTACGGCTAAAAACCAAAAAACTCTTTTAGTATTTTTTATCTTTTCAATTAAATTTTTGATATCAAAATTAGAAGACGGCATTATCTTTTTATTTAGTATATGTTTTTATTGAAAAATTTGCATTAATTAATTCCACGGAGGATTTTTTTGATATATTATTTTGGCTGTCGCTTGTGATTGACAAATTTTGTGTTTCAATTAGATAAGGACCTGATTCCAATTTTTCTAAAAATTTTAGGATTTTTGGAAACTGTCCCTGAGAATAAATTTGGTAAAAAACAAAATTTCCTGGCTTTGAAGAAGAGCTGACTGATAAAGAAATATCTGATTTAACTTGGCAATCAGAAGCTGTCTTTTCTAAAAATTCAAAAAAATCGGCTGGGTTTTTGGGGTCAACATAGAGCTGGTCAATTTTTTCTAAATTTGGCTTATATGATTCATAATTATTTTTAAATTTTTCTACTTCGCTAACTTGGTCTCCCAAAAAAGCGAGGTTATTTTTTCCGGATAATAAAGCCTCTGAGTCATTTTTAATTTCTTGAAAATAAGGAAAAATAAAAAATAAAATCAAGGACAAAATTATAAGCCCAAAAACAAACAAAGTTATGTAAATTTGATTCTTAGGCTTTACCCAAGAACTAGCCTTACTTTTTATTTCTGCTTCAGTTGCCATTAATTTCGAGCGTTAAATAAAAATTAATATTTTTTGAGTTAATCCAGCTTTCCGGAGAAAAATTTGGGCTTTTAATTTTTTCTGAATTTTCAAGATTTTTTCTGAAAAGAAGCAGATTGTCCCTAGTATCTGAAATTCCAGAAATTTTAACTATAACTTTACTGTCTTCTGATCTAGCCATAGAAAGATTTATAAAATATACTCCTTCGGGCATGTTAACATCTAAAATATCTCTAAGCGCGGCGTTGAGCTGTATTTTATCTTTATAAAAAGATTTTATTTGAATAAGGCTTTTACTATAGCCGTCCAAAAGGCCCTTATAGACTAAAAAATCGGCGGTTTGATATTTTTTTTCTGTTTGGTCTAAAATAAATTTCTGGGAAACGACTTCTCCTAGAACATAAAATTTTATAGATAACAAAACTAAAATCAGGCATACTGACGCAATTAAAAAAGCTGTGCCCAAAACTATCGTCAATTTTTTATTTTGTCTTAGAATAAATTCCTCTTTTTCTTTTACGGGTAAAAGGTTAATCATGGTATTATGTTTCGCCATTTGCTCCCCGCAATGCTAACCCGAGAGCTGTAGTAAAAGCTAAAAATTTTTTACCGAAAGCATCATTTATTTTTTTTGACGGAATATTTATCCATGGATTTCCTAATTCTGTTTTGATTGCGAACCTTTTAGATAAAAAATCCGACAAACCATTTAAGCCAGCCCCATCGCCACAGAGAATAATTTTTTCAACCCCATTGTCTTGTGAGAGATGTTCATGAGAAGAATGATCTTGGTAAAAATTTAAATATTTTTCAACTTGTTCTGCAAATTTTTCTAGGTCATTTTGCGTTTTTCCAAAAATAGATATTGAAGATGTAAAACGAATTGAACAGCCGGCAAAGACGGTAAAACAGACATTATTTTTTCCGATATCCAATAATATTAATTGAGAATCACTAGTTTGATTTTTTACAAGCGCTCTGGCAATTGCCTCTGATTGAACTTCAAAAGCAACGGGAGTCAGCCCTGCTTTTTTGATGCAAGAAGCGTAAGAATCAACCACAACCCTAGGCATAGCAACAATTAAAACATCTAAGTGGTTAAGATGGTCTACTGCCGGATTAATTACCTCAAAATCTAAATAAACTTGACCAATGGGCAGGGGTATATAATTTTCTGCTTCAAAAAAAATAGCAGATTGCAGCTCTTTTTTATTCATTTTTGGCATTTGGATTACCTGTAAAAAAGACTTTTCTTCTGGCAAAGATGCTACCACATATTTTGTATTAAGTTTTTCGCCGTCTACTGTATATTGGGCTTCCTTTATAATTGCCGTTAAAGCATCTTCATTTTTTATTTCTCCAGCTTCTATAACTCCTGACTTAATTGTTACTTTTTTGAAAGAGGACAGTTCAAAAAATTTACTCTTTTTTCTGAGCTTTACAATTTTTAAATCAGATTCATTTATATCCAAACCGAATGCTTCTGTTTTCAAACTTAAAAAATTCATACTAATAATTTAGCGTAGCGATATAAATTATTATACCATATTTTTTTATTGTTCCGACCATGAAGTTACTTTCCAGCCCGCCGCCGGCCCAGAAGAAAAAAAGATATTTACTATTCCGCTGCTTGATTGAATTTCGGCATTGTTGCCAAGTATTAATTTATATCCGGCAGCCTCAAGAACTGAAACATTATTGGGCAATTGTATTCCACCTACTGTTGTATAAAAAACCGCGCCTGCCGAATTATTGCTGACAGTTATAGCGGAGTCAGATGCGCTGGTTGAAATAAATAAAAGATAACTTCCTGTCTGGCCAGACCCAGAAAATATATTGCCCGTGCCGGTGTTTATGATTCCATCGGCAATAATTATTCCTCCCAATGAGCCGTAAGAACTATCCAATTTTACTACATCATTGTTGTTAAAATTTATATTGCCCTGAACATATATTGTACCAGTTAATATAAGAGTAGATCTATTGCCAAGCGTCAATGACCCAGTAATTTTAACGGGACCCAAAATTCTTGTTTGATTGTTTGAGAGAGTAACGTTGCCTGTTATAACTCGGACTGCTGTTGCTTCGCTTTTCCATGCATCAATTTGGCTTTGAGGAATGGGTAGCGGCTGCTGGGCAATTTCTTGTGACTGCGTGCTGGTTGTTCCGTGAACTGCGCAACTATTGCTCCCGCCAGTAACATAGGTTAAATTGCCGTCAATTGTAGCGTTGTTGCAACTATAGGCTATGGCATTTCCTTCTATACGAACTCCTTGAATACTGTGCCCGTTGCCAGAAACTATGGCATTGTTTTCAATGGTTCCTGAGCCAGAAATATTTCCATTAGAAAAAACATTGCCATTTACTTCACTCCCATTGTTCATTACCAGTCCGCCCTCACCCACTTCAATGCCATAATAAAAATTGACTGCCTCGCTGTCAACACTATAAACAGTTTGTATTTTTCTAATTATTTTATTATTATTTCCCTGCGAGGTAATGGTTCTGGCGCCCCCAATAACGGTTGGTATAACAACGCTTGTAGCGACTCCATTAACATTTAAAACATAAGAGGCAGATGAAATTTGGGGATAATCTCTTAAAATTAATAAAGCGTCTTCTACTCCCGATTCGGCTGCGTAATATGATTGGGTTGATTTAACGGCATTAGTGGCGGTTTTCTGTCCTAAAGCAACCAAAGAACTCATAGTTAAAGCTACGCTTAATATAATTATTAAGATAAAAAAGGTAATTACAAGGACAACATATCCTTTTTGATTTATTGCGCAATTCATATTTTAATAACTTCTTAAAAAGGCTGTTGATGTTAAATCAATTGAAGAGCTTGTATCAGAAGAATCTGCGTTGTTTATATAACTCATTGTTAAACTTATTTTAATTGACGGCGCGATTCCGTTTACAATTTTTAAAAATTCTAGGTTTGTTATATTCACGCCATCTGGGGTCAAAACAATAGGATCTTGAAACTCTTTTTTAAAACATACGGCGGCGGCGCAAAGAAAAAAATCTATAAAAGTAGTGTTTTCGTTTGGCGGCAAATATCTTAAAGTCTCAAGAGAAAGCTGGTTTGCAGTAGTTGTTGGAGTATAAACGGTTTTAGCAGATTTTATTTCGTAAGCTATTTTATCTAAAACTCTTCTTGCGCCTTCTAAAATCTCTCTGTCGTTTTTTGTCTTTAAATTTGAGGCGTTCATTGAAAAAAAGAACGAGACAACAAATAATAAAATAATAGAGAATATTGCCATAGAAACTAAAATTTCTAAAAGGGAAAATCCGTTATTATTTTTATGGAAATTTTTAATAAAATTTATCATTTATTTTGCCAATTGGTTAAATACGCGACAACCCGAGATATTTTATCAAGCCAAGAAATTGTAACTTTAACTTTTACAGTTTTAGGATCATCATTTGAAGAGTTATAAACGTTTTGAATGTAATAGGTGCTAGGATCTCTGGAAACCTTGTCAAAAACAATATATCTTGCAAAAATGCCTGTTGTTTCTATTCCTGCGCGCAAAACCCATTTAGGGGTATCGCTGCTATCTAAAAATAAATAATAAGGATTGGCGTCTGTAAAATTAACGGTACCCAGGCCATTTGTTGCCCAATTTGTTCCATCTCTAAAGCTTCTCAAAGCCTCAAATTCTTCTTTCGCCAAAAAATCTGCCTTGGTTTGGTTTTTTATGGCTGATGAAATATTCAATGCTGAAAATCCTATGCCCAATAAAACAACAAAAACAATGCTTATAATAGCCGCTGCTATTAAAATCTCTAAAAAAATAAAACCGGATTTGCTTTTTTTATTTAAGAAGAAAATTTGAAACATAAATAGACGAATAGCTGGTGGTTAATCCGTCGGCTGAATATTGCGCTAGGTTTCCAGAACTGTCTCCAGAAATTGTGACGGCAAGCGACTTGCTATTATACCTTCTATCCCTCTTAATGCTAAACTGAGTGTTTGGGTTGTTAAGCTTATAAGTATGAATGTAAATTGTTTGATTAGTTCCTCCCACGCTAACATCTCCTTGCCAGTCTATCTCCCCTGAAAACTGGTTTAGCGGAATTTGTTGAACTACGTTATTGTCAAATGTTAATATAATATTTTCGTTATTCATATTAATAACC
>JBBTVU010000065.1:0-9038 GCA_038063115.1 Patescibacteria group bacterium
AACAATTAACATTAAATCATCATAAAATCGTTCGGATTGAGGGGTACGGGTGGGAGAGCTTACTATATTTAATCTTAGCATATTATAGTCTGCGTGTCAAGGGGTTGTAGGGTTTTGTCAAGTTTGATATTATAAATAAATTAACATCAATAAAATGCCTACTATAGAAGAATTAAGAAAAATTAGAATTGAAAAATTAAAAAAGCTTCAAGCAGCTGGAATTTTAGCATATCCGGCGAAAACAAATAGAACGCACTCAGTTGCCAATGCGCTGAAAAATTTTGGAAAATTATCTAAAACAAAAAAGCGCATAGTTTTGGCTGGCAGAATTATGGCAATGAGGGGCCATGGAGGCGCAACTTTTTTAGACATTTTTGACGGAAGTTGTGCGACGCCCGCCGTCGCCCGAACTCGTGCGACGTCGGGCGTCGGCGCAGCTAAAGTGCAGGTTTTAATAAAAACAGACAAAATAGGAGAGAAGGGCTACCAGTTTTTTATGGATATTTTTGATATTGCTGATTTTGTTGAAATTAAAGGAACTCTTTTTACCACGCAGAAGGGCGAAAAAACAATTGAGGCCGAGGATTATAAAATGTTGGCAAAGGCACTATTGCCCTTGCCAGAAAAATGGCATGGGCTTCAAGATGTTGAAGAAAAATTGCGCAAAAGATATTTGGACATTATTTTTAATCCAGAAATTAAAGCAATGGTTGAAAAACGGACAATATTTTGGAATTCTATAAGAGAATTTTTAGTGAAAAAAGGTTTTTTGGAAGTTGAAACCCCGGTTTTAGAAATCACACCGGGCGGAGCTGATGCCAAGCCGTTTGTAAGCCACCACAACGCTTTAGATATGGATATTTATTTGCGAATTTCAATGGGCGAATTGTGGCAGAAAAAATTAATGGTGGCTGGTTTTGAAAAAACTTTTGAAATTGGCAGGCAATTTAGAAATGAAGGCATGGACGCAGAACATTTGCAAGATTATTCTCAAATGGAATTTTATTGGGCTTACGCAGATTATGAACAGGGCATGAAATTGGTTGAAGAAATGTATAAATATATTACCAAAAAAACTTTTGGCACTCTAAAATTTAAAATAAGGAATTTTGATGTTGATTTTGGAAAAAAATGGGAAAAGTATGATTATGTTTCAACAATTGTAAAATATACCGGCGTAAATATTGAAGAAGCCAGTTTACCAGAAATGGAAAAAGTTTTGCAAAAATTAAAAATTGATTACGACAAAAAAGGTTTTAATATAACTCGCGCAATTGATAATTTGTGGAAATATTGCAGGAAAAATATTTCTGGTCCGGGATTTTTAATAAATGTGCCAATTATAATGGAGCCCTTGGCAAAAAGAATGCCTGCCCGCAATGCTGCGCATAGCGTTGCAGGCGGGGAAAAATCTGATAAAGTCGAGCGGTTTCAAGTAATTTTGGCAGGATCAGAAAATGGCAAAGGCTATTCCGAATTAAACGACCCAATTGACCAGGCAGAAAGATTTCAAGCCCAGCAAAAACTGCGCGACATGGGCGACCAAGAAGCCCAAAGATATGATAAAGATTTTATTGAGGCTTTGGAGCATGGCATGCCTCCAACCTGCGGATTCGGCGTTTCAGAAAGATTATTTAGCTTTTTAATGGATAAACCCGTGCGCGAATGCCAAATATTTCCATTAATGCGCCCAAAATAAAAAATAATTATTCATATCTAGTCTCTAGTCGTCTGGTTAAGAGTAACAGGCCAATTCGTACGAATAGGAGAATAACAAACTAGTAAAAAGGTAACCATAAAATAATTATGGAAAATAAGGATTTGGTAAAAATTTTTAAAGCAATTGCAAATGAAAGAAGGTTTTTAATTCTTAAAATTTTGTATAAAAATAAAGAAGTGTCTGTGGGGAACATAAGCGAGATGATTGATTTGTCGTTCAGAAGTGTTTCAAAACATTTGGGAATTCTCGCCAACGCTGGACTTGTAGAATGCCGCCAGTCGAGTTTAAACCGGTATTATTCCGTAAATAAATCTAAATTTCCAAAACAGTTCCTCGCCTTTTTTGAATCTTAAAAAATATTCTTTTATATTCTATCAAACTATTCTCTAATTCGTACGAATAAGGGAATAGTAGTATAGTATAGTAGTATAGTATAGTGTTTGTGGATAAAAAGTGTAAAAAAACCCCGAGAAACGATGTTCTCGGGGTATAGAGCGACCGCGTGGTCGCTCTATGTGCGTTTTGGTTTATCGTTCGTCTTCGTAAAGTCGGGCGATGTTTTCGTGTGAAGGCGAAGGGTCAAAGGAGTCTCCGCCGTGATTGCTGTCGCGCCCACGCGGAGTTCTTTTCCAATTCGTCGATGCCCGTATAATGCGAATAGCAACCGTGTTGCAGATTCCACATTTTACAATGCCCTTCGGATTTTCAATAAACCATATTCGATTGCATTTATCGCAACAGAATTCCATTTTCACAGATTTCTTTTTTGCCATGTCTGTTCCTTTTGTTATAGTGCCGTTACATATTAATTTTAACATATTGCAATGTCCGTGTCAAGGGATTGTAGGGTTTTGTCAAGTTTGATAATATGAATATAATCATGAAAAAAGTAATGGTTTTTGGGACATTTGACGGAATCCATAAGGGGCATCTGGATTTTTTTAGGCAAGCGAAAAAATATGGTGATTACTTAATCGCAGTTGCTGGAAAAGATAGTAATATTTTGAAAATAAAAAAACATTTGCCGAAAAAAAATGAGCAAGAAAGAATATGTGGTTTAAAAAATTGTAAATTAGTTGACGAAGCTTTACCAGGTTACGAAAACGACCCTTATAAAATAATAGAAGAAATAAAACCCGAAGTGATTTGTTTAGGTTACGATCAGTCGTTTTTTACTAATAATTTGGAAAAAGAGATTGAGAAGAGGGGACTGCAAATAAAAATTTTCAGGTTGAAACCCCACAAGCCCGATCAATTTAAATCGTCAGTTTTAAATAAAAAATAAATTTTAAAATTATGTTAGATATAAATTTTATAAGAAAAAATTCGCAAAAAGTTAAAGAATCCTGCGAGAAAAAGAATGTCAATGCTGATATTGATAAAATTTTGGAGTTGGATAAAAAGAAGAGAGAATTAATGACTGAAATTGAAACATTAAAAGCAGAACAAAATAAAATAAGCAGGGGTGGAAAAGAAAATAATGTATTAGTAACTCAGGCGAAAGAAATCAAAGACAAAATTAAATCGATGGCGCCAGAACTTGAGAGCGTCGAAAAAGAATTTAATGAATTATTGTCAGAATTGCCTAATATTGTGGCCGATGATGTTGTGGCTGGTGGAAAAAAAAATAACAAAGTTTTGAGACAATTCGGCAAAAAACCGAAATTTAATTTTACCCCGAAAGACCATGTTGAGTTGGCAACCAATTTGAATTTAATTGATTACGAAAGGGGAGCTAAAATTTCTGGCTCCGGGTTCTGGGTTTACAAAGGAAATGGGGCAATTTTGGAGTGGGCTTTGCTAAATTATTTTATTGATTTTCATAGAAGAAATAAATATACATTTTTGTTAGCGCCGTATATGCTGACAGAAAAATCAGCCTATACTTCGGGCAACTTGCCAAAATTCAGAGACGATCTTTTTTGGACTCAAGATAAATTATGCCTAAATGCAACAAGTGAAATGATGTTGGGAAATTATCACAGAGACGAAGTTTTAAAAGAAAGCGACTTGCCGTTAAAATATTTTTCTTATTCAGCTTGTTTCAGGAGAGAAGCCGGAAGTTATAGAAAAGAGGAAAGGGGAATGATAAGGGGGCACCAGTTTAATAAAATAGAAATGTTTCAATTCACAAGACCAGAAAAATCTTGGGAAGCATTTGAAGAATTAGTGAAAAACGCCGAAAAATTAACAGATGGTTTAGACCTGCATTTTCAGTCGGTGCAGCTGGCGGCAGAAGATATGACAGAAGCAATGGCAAAAACAATAGATATTGAGGTTTGGATTCCAAGTATGGGGATTTACAAAGAGGTGAGCAGCGCTTCTAACGCTTTAGAATATCAGGCAAGACGAGGGAATATAAAATTTAGAAACGAAAAAGAAGGAAAAAACTATTTTGTCCACACTTTAAATGCTTCTGGTCTGGCAACAAGCCGATTAATTCCTGCAATTTTGGAGCAATTCCAGCAAAAAGACGGGGGTATAAAAGTGCCGAAGGTTTTGCAAAAATACTGCGGTTTCAATGTTATAAAGTAAATTCGAAATTTACAATTTACAATTTGAAATCAATTTGAATTTATTAAATTTTTAATATTCAATTCAAATTTTAAATTTCAAATTTCAAATTAAGTGCCGAAAATAACAATAAACAGTTTGGAAACTAATTATCTTGAGAGGGGCAATGGAGTTCCGTTTTTGATACTTCATGGCTGGGGTTCTTCGTCAGAAAAATGGTTAAAAGAGGCTGAAATTATTTCCAAGAATAGTTTTAAGGTAATTATTCCAGACCTGCCTGGTTTTGGAGAAAGCGACAAATTAACCTTGCCGTGGACAATTAATGATTATGTAAAATGGTTTGAAGATTTTACAAAACAACTAGATGTACAAGATTTTTATTTGCTTGGACATTCTTTTGGCGGAGCTTTGGCAGCAAAAATTGCGGTAAAATATCCGCAACGGGCGCAGAAGCTGTTTTTAGTGGCAGCTGCCATAATAAGAGAGAAAACTGCGCAAAAAAAAATTTTAGTTAAAGTTGCAAAGCTTGTAAAAATATTTAGTTTTCTACCGCTCTATAATTTTTTTAGAAAAGCAGTTTATAAATTTATTATCAGAGAAAGCGACTATGTTTATACTGAAGGAATAATGAAAGAAACTTATCTAAACATTGTTGGCGAAGACATTTTGCATCATTTGCATTTTATAAATGTTCCAACAATAATTATTTGGGGTGAAAAAGACAAGTCTACGCCAATTGAAGACGGCAAATTAATTAATGAAAAAATAAAAAATTCAAAACTTATAATTTTGCCCGGGGCAGACCATTTGTTGCACAAAACAATGCCCGAGGCTTTGTCTGCCGAAATTTTAAACAATATTTAAAATGTTTTCTATCATAAGCATTTTTTGGTTTTTTAGAGAGTCAAAATATATTTTGTTTTGGCTTTATTTGTGGCAATTAAAAGAATATCATATTGCCAGAATTCTAGACCATTTTAAAACCGAAAAGGGTAAAAAATTATTTCTAAACCCGATTTTATTTGCCAAAATTGTTTTGTCAGCGCTGCTTTTAATAAGTAACGCCTTTTTTGCTTTTTGTTTTTTTGTCTTGTTTTTAATATACCTTTTAGAATGCGGCGTTTTTGCAAAAACAATTTTGGCAAAGCAGATAAAAAAACCCGTTAAAACCAGCAAAACCTTGTTTTTAATTTTTACATCTTTTGCGGCGCTAATTTTGTCTTTATGGGGTATTTCACAAATTGCAAACGAGCCCTCTGTTCTTTTTTATTTTTTAGCTTTTGATATTTTAACTCCCTTAATCGTCTCAGCCGTTGTTTTGATTTTTCAGCCACTTTTTATTTATGCTAGAAATAATATTTTAAAGAAAGCGACAGAAAAAAGAAACACACTGAAAGATTTAACGGTTATAGGCATAACAGGATCTTACGGAAAAACTTCAACAAAAGAATTTTTAACAACAATTTTGTCAAAAAAATTCAAAGTTGTTTCAACAAAAGAACATCAAAATTCGGAAATTGGCATTGCTAATTGCATTCTAAATGACCTAAGCGCTGAAAGCCAGATTTTAATTGTAGAAATGGGCGCATATGACAAAGGGAAGGTAAAAGAGGTTTGCTTTATGGCAAAACCAAAAATTGGAGTTGTTACCGGGGGCAATGAACAGCATTTGGCCTTGTTTGGCTCTTTAAAAAACTTATTATCAGCCGAAGGTGGAGGAGAACTCGCCGAATCTTTACCAAAAAACGGAATCTTGGTTGTTAACGGAGATAATAAATTTTGCCTTGATCTTTTAAGAAAAAGCAGTAATTTGCCCGTAAATCAAGAAAAAAAGTATACACTGGGCAATAAGGCAATAGATGGTGATATTTGGACAGAGGACATTGTGGTAGAAAAAAATTCAATTTCTTTTGTTACTGTAAATAAGGGCGGGGAAATGGGCCATTTTAAGGTTAATGTTTTAGGCGGGCATAATGCGCAGAACCTTTTGGGCGCTATTCTTGTAGCGCGCGAATTAGGCATGAGCATTGAAGAAATATCAGAAGCTTGCAAAAGTGTAAAACAAGAACAAGCAGGAATGGTTTTAAAACAAGGAAAAGATGGATTAGATATAATTGACTCCTCTTATTCGGCGAATCCTGACGGAATTTTTGCTGATTTAGACTATTTGAATATTTTTCCAAACAAAAAAGCAGTTATAATGCCGTGTTTAATTGAGCTTGGTCCAAAATCTTCAGAAATTCACCAAAAAATTGGTAAAAAAATTGCTCAGGTCTGCGGTTTGGCAGTAATAACCAGTAAAGATAAATTTGAAGATATTAAAAAGGGCGCGGTTGAAGCTGGTATGAAACATAGTAGTATCTTATTGTGCGACAATCCTGACGAAGTAGCTACAATAATATCGTTATTTTGCAAACAAGGCGACGCAGTTCTGCTTGAAGGCCGCGTGCCGTCAAAACTTCATGAATTATTTTAAGCCGATATCAATTTCATTGAGCCCGAATGTGGAAAAAGACGATGTAAAACTCGCCTTAGATTTGATTATGCGGCCGTGGTTTTGGAAACGCGGAAAAGCAATAAAAGAATTAGAGGACGAATTTAAAAAATACTTAGGCGCAAAATATGCTTTTTCTTTTAACTCTGGCAGAAGTTCTTTATACGCAATTCTGAAAACTTTAGAATTAGAGAAGGGAAGCGAAGTGTTATTGCAGGCTTTTACTTGTAATGCGGTTCCAAACCCAATTTTATGGGCTGGTTTAGAGCCAATTTATGCAGATTGCGATAAAGATAATTTTAATATTGATATTGAAGACTTAAAGGCTAAAATTAGCCCCAAAACCAAAGCAGTAATAATTCAGCATACTTTTGGCCTGCCAGCCAATATGGACGAAATTAAAAGGGTTTGTGAGGTTAATAATTTAATTTTAATTGAGGATTGCGCCCACTCATTGGGCGCAGAATTTAAGGGACAGAAAGTGGGCACATTCGGTAAAGCCGCCTTTTTCAGCTTTTCTAGGGACAAGGTTATTTCTTCTGTTTATGGAGGCGTGGCCGTAACAAATGACGAAAAAATAGGAGAAGCTCTTCGGCAAGCTCAGGGCAAAATGGGTTTTCCAAACCCATTTTGGATTTTTCAGCAAATTTTTCATCCAATATTTTTAAATTATATTATCTTGCCAATTTATAATTTTTTAGATTTAGGAAAGATGTTTTTAGTTTTATCTCAATGGATTCACATTTTATCAAAAGCAGTTTCTTCAAAAGAAAAAAAGGGGCAAAGGCCGGACTATTTTCCCAAGGCTTTGCCTAACGCAATGGCAACAATGGCATATAATCAATTTGGCAAACTTGAGAAATTTGAAGCAGCTCGAAAAAATTTATTTAATTTTTACATTGAAAATTTGAAAAACTGCCCATTTGCCTTGCCTCAAATGCCTGCCTCGCCGAGTCAAGGCGGACAAGCGGGCGTAAAGCAAAGCTATCTGAGATTTACTATAAAACATAAAGATGCGCAAGAAATAATTTATGATGCTTGGCACAAGCAAAACATTTTATTGGGCGATTGGTACACAACCCCAATTGCGCCTTTTGACACTAAAATTGAAAAAATGCATTATAAAACGGGGATGTGCCCGACAGCAGAAAGGCTGGCAAAAATAACTTTAAACCTGCCGACTCACATAAACATTTCAAAAAAAGACGCCGACCGCATAATAAACTTTTTAAAGAAATACTAATTAAATAGATATTAATAAAAAAACCTTGTGTTATTTTCTCTCCCATGCTTGATACTATAATTATGACGGCCGTCCAGTTTATGGTATCATTAAGTATAAGTATAAGTATAAGTATAAGTATATGAAGACCTTTTTTACAGACAAATTTTTGAGAGATGTTCATGGGTTTTTTCAAAAAACCAATTTTGTTGCGGGTTCCTTGTTTGTTTATCCTACGATGCGAAATTGCTTGCCGGGTATTAAAAATCCTGTTTTTGAAAAATATCAAAAAGAAAAAGGAATGAGAGAATTTAACAAACTTATATACTATTTAAAGGTTAAAGGGTATATAAAGGTTAAAAATTTAGAAAATAAGAGAGGCATAATGCTAACAAAAAATGGGGTCAATCGGGCAATAAAAGCGAGTTTCAAGCTTGATAAAAAAAGAAGGTCTGATGGAAAATGGGTAATGTTAATTTTTGATATCCCAGAAAAATATAGAAGAAGCAGAAGCATGCTAAGGGGCGCTCTTAGGTCTCTTGGCTATAAAATATATCAGCAAAGCGTGTGGATATCTCCTTATGATGTTTCTGAAAGAACCGAACAGTTTTTGCAATCGCATGACTTGGAAAAATACGTTAAAATATTTTTAATAGAGGAAATTTGAAAATACTACGAATATAACGGCCGTCAAATTTGTAGTATTTTAGTTTTATTTGTAAATTAGTTTTATTTATAAAAATGAAAATAGCAATTTGCGGAAGTATGGCGTTTTCCAAAGAAATGATAGACGCCAAAAATCAATTGGAAAAAATGGGTCATATTTGTTTTATTCCCGAAGGTGTTTATGATTACGCGGAGAATAGGGTAAAAAAAGTTGGGGGAGCTGAGGGCGCGAGGAGAAAAATCGCCAACGATTTGATCCGTAAGCACTATAATTTAATCAATAATTCTGATGCGATTTTAGTTTTGAATCACGAGAAAAAAGGAATTCAAAATTATATCGGCGGGAATTCTTTTCTAGAGATTGGATATGCTTATATTTTAGGTAAAAAGATTTTTTTAATGAATGATATTCCAGAAATTGA
>JBBTVU010000066.1:0-3715 GCA_038063115.1 Patescibacteria group bacterium
TCAACGTCATCGTCTTTTTCTTCATCTTCTTCGGTTTCTTCATCATCCCAATCGCTGTCTTCAAAATCATCATCTTGATTTATAAGTCTGGTTAAAAATTCCTCTTCCATTTTTTTATTTTTTAATTATATTTTATTCTTATTATATTTTTTCACAGGCTATTGTCAATAGTGTGTTCTCCACAGAGCAATTTTAATAAGTTTTTAATGAGGCGCAAATTGCCAGACCCAAGGCGTCAAAAGCATCGTCTTTTTTTCTATTATTTTTTTTAAGGTCAAAACAACTTATATCCACGGTTTTTTTAATCATTTCTTGAACTTGCTTTTTTTCTGCCCTTCCATAACCCGCAATTGCCATTTTCATTTGGAGGGGAGTAAATTCAAATACCGGCAATTTTTTTTCTGCGGCGGCCAGCAAAATAACCCCTTTTGTCTGGCTTACGGGCATTATTGTTTTTAAATTTTTAAAGAAAAACAAAGTTTCAACAGCCACTAATTCTGGTTTATGATTTTCTATAAGTTTTGCTATTTCTTTGTGTATTTTTTTTAATCTTTCGCCCGTTGTGGCAAATTTATCAGTTATAATACACCCAAAATTAATAACGTCAAGACTTTTATCTTTATTTTTTTTAATAATTGAATAGCCGACCACAACAGACCCCGGGTCAACTCCTAAAATAATCATATTAATCTTGACTTAATATTATGCATGCTATAAACTAAAAATGTAGGCGTATTGCCTACTAAAATCAATATAGACAAAAATCGTGGTTTCTTTTTTTATCCATTCTAAATAATCTTCTCTGATAATAAATTTATTTAAAATATTTTGAAGGATTGTCATGGTTATATTATACCACAATAACACAAAAATCATTATTGCTATATTGCTATTTGAGTATACACAATTTTCTACGATCGTGAGGATTTGTGTACACTAGTTTTTTAGGTTTGAGTAAATGTTGTTGACGGCGTCGTTGTCGTCTAATGCTTCAAAAAGGCGTTCGGCCTGCTCTTTTTCTTTTTCAGAAAGCTCCACATCCTCTTTGGCAACATAATCTAATGAAGCATTTTCAATCTTTATTCCTTTTTCTTCTAATGTTTTTTTAACACTGTCTAAATCTTCTGGTTTTGTATAAATTTCAAGTTCGTCTCCAAACCATTTTACATCATCAGCCCCTGCTTCAATCGCCCGCATTTCTAAATCTTCTTTTGCCTGCCCTGGGTTCCTGCCCTGAGCAGAGTCGAAGGGTGCCGAAGGGTTAATTGTTATTGCTCCTTTTCTGTCAAACATCCATCTAACAGCTCCTTCGCCTGCCATTTTCCCGTTGTTTTGATTTAAAATAACTTTTATTTCTCCTAATGTTCTATTTGCATTATCTGTAATGCCGTCAATTATTATAGCAATTCCACCGGGTCCAAAAGCTTCATAAGAAACCTCAACTAAATTTTCTCCGGCCAACTCTCCGGTGCCCCTTTTAATTGCCCTTTCAATATTTTCCTTGGGCATATTCATTGCTTTGGCCTGTTCTATAACAGCTTTTAATTTGGAATTTTTAACCGGATTTCCTGAGCCTCCTCCGTCTTTTACAGCGATTGTAATCAGTCTGCCGTACTTTGAATATATTTTGCCTTTTTTTGCGGCATTGGCCATTTTTGTGGCCATAACCGTTTTTGCGTGACTATGTCCGCTCATAATTTTTAAATTTTTAAATTTTTATTTTTTAGCGTAGCGATAAATCTAATTTTAATTATCAACACAAAAATAGCTGAAATTATTGTTATTGTTAAGGCTGTAAAAAATAAAAACCAAGGGTTATTATTTTCGGTATTTTCTTGATTTAAATTTATCGCTTGGCTTAAATCTGCCGCTGCTAATTCAATTTTATTTTTATCAGAATTTTTTGCTTTTGGCAAGGTTTTTATAATAAGCGCAGAAATAATATTTTTAACTCCTGGAGTTAAGGTTGCGCTCCACTGCCAGTTAGTAGAAGTTTTATCATAAGATTGGCTTAACGGCGCTGAAGTAAAACTTACAGAGTCAACAATTTTTTTATCCGGTGTTAATAAATTTAGACCGTCATTGTCATTGTTTAACATTATTTTTGTTTCAGGCCTTTTAAAAAACAAAAACCCATTTGCTAAAATGTTAGTGTTTTTAGGGATTGTAAAAGTTGTTATTGTCCCTGCAATATCTTGGATTTGCCAATTAGATAAGTCAACATCAAAATCATTAAAATTGCTTAACTCTATCCATTCATCAGTTTCGTCCGCTCCTTTAGGATTTGGCAAAATCTCATTTATAAAAATTCCGTTTGGGTAAGTTGCGTTGATGTCCGACATCTCGCGCTTTCCGGGCTCAGGAGGTCGGGCCTCCTCTTGCTTTGAAGTCTCGCAATTAACGCAGGCTAATCCCTGATCTTTTATTTTTTGTAAAGTTTTTTCTCCAATACCTTTTACACTTAATAAATCATCAACAGACAAAAACGGCCTCGCATCAATTATTCTTTGGCCCAAAGCAGGCCCAATTCCAATTATTTGGTCTAATTCATCAAGTGCGGCTGTGTTTATGTTTACAGAAAGCAATACTATCAAAAATAATGGCAAAAAAGCAGGCTTCATTCTGAAATTATAACAAAAAAGCGGCGGAACAGGAAATTATGTGATTTGGTGGGACGGTAACAACGACAGCATTGTGGATTCGTCCGCAAAAGGCGAGTTGCAGTGGATGGGTTCCACCCAAGTAGTGTCCTTTAACACCATTTCCTGCGCAATCGAAGCCGGGCGCAGCATGCTGTTTGAGGTTCACGCAGATGTTGTTGACCCAGTCTGGTATGGGTCTTTACGGACCCAACTAGCTGGGGATAGCGCCATTCGGGCAAAGAGACCCAACAACGATCCGTTAGCTACCGACAAGATTTTTGCGGAGTATCATAACCAAGCCCTTTTCCATACAGGCGGAATGGGCTGAGCTAAAAGGGAGACCTTTACAGTTTCCAGATAAAACAACAAGCGCCCCCAATCACTTCGGCGATTCGGGGCGCGCTTTTTTTGTAAAAACTATATTAATTGATTTTGTATATTTTTATTTTTTATGCCTAAGTGCTCATAGGCCATGCGCGAGGCAATCCTGCCGCGGGGAGTGCGTTCAATAAATCCCATTTGCATCAAATAGGGCTCATAAATATCTAAAATTGTATCTTCTTCTTCCATGGCTGCTGCAGACAGACTTTGTAGCCCCACAGGCCCGCCGTCAAATTTTTCAATTAAGGCAAATAAAATTTTTCTGTCACCCGGTTCCAACCCCATTTTATCAACTTCCAAAAAATTTAAAGCGTGTTCAGAAATTTCTTTTGTAATTAAACCCGCTCCCTCCACCTCTGCAAAATCTCTAGCCCTTTTTAAAAGTCGGTTGGCAACTCGCGGAGTAAAGCGCGCCCTCTCGGCAATTATTTTTATTGCATCTGGCTCAATTCTAATTCCCAAAAGATTTGCGGACCGTTCAATTATTTTTTCAATGTCTTCTGTTTTATAAAAATTCAATTGGAAAATTGCGCCAAAGCGGTTTCTTAAAGGAGTTGAAAGCAAGGCAGGTCTTGTGGTTGCCCCAATTAAAGTAAATTTAGGCAGTTTTAATTCCATTATGCGCGCCATTGGTCCCTTGCCTAAAATTAAATTTAATTTATAATCTTCCATTGCAGGATATAAATATTCTT